>JAFAQO010000549.1 GCA_019246375.1 Mycobacterium sp.
CCGGTGTCAAGCCGCTGTGTGGCGTCAGGCCTTGGGCCGACGGCCATCTGGCGCGTCGGCGCCTCCGTCGGGCGATGGATCCGGGGGGATTGAGTCTGCTGCTGACGTGGTGCATGGGGCGAGTCCGCTGCGCCGCCGACAGGTAGCCGAGTCGTCTCCGCGTATGACGGCGGTGGAGCGCTAGGCGGCGCAGGCTGGCCAGGGCCGTGGCTTCGGTCGTCGGCAGTGTGCGGCCGAGTTTGCACGAACCGGGCGGTGATGACGGCCACGAGCAGGATGCACAGGGCTAGCCCAGCGAGCACTACGTCGAAAGTGCTGGTGATCTGCTGGGCGAGATTGTTTCCGTATACCGGATTGCCTGCCTCGGCGGGTGTACCGGCAATGCGGGGAGCCAAGGCGACACCTACCACGATGCGAGAAACAGTGAGTACGAGCAAGACTCCGCAGAGCGACGAAATTACCGCTACCGGAAGAGCGCGGTTGGAGAGGTTGATGCGCAGCCAAACCGCAAGCACCGCGGTCACCAAATCGAACGCGGCCATCGCCGCGCTGTCGTACGGCGAGTGCCCAGGATTCAAGGCCGCTGCGGCGACAACGTCGGTGATTCTCATCACCACCGAAGCCAGGCACCAAACGGTGATGAGCAGCAAGCCTTTTCGCAACGCTGCTCGCCAACTACTTCGGTCTATCCGGTGGATAGACACGACCCTGAACAGGGTCAGTGGAGCGAATATCGCCGCCGCCGCAGCCCAAATCAAATAGCCCTCGAACCCCACCCCGGCCGTCGACGTGTTCTGTGCGACGCCATGGAAGCCGTCGATTTCGCGGCCGACGGGAAGAACCCAGATAATGACGCCGGCCACCAAGGTCGATGCTCCGAGCGCTATGGTCGCCAGCAGAGAAGATCTGCCGCCCCGGATAATCCATCGGGAAGCGACGATAATGACGGCCAACGCCACCACCCCGTACACCACTGCGGTCGCAATGATCGCTACATTCTGTTTGCCGAAGCCCGATGAACCCGTCGAGCTCGGCAGTGCGGCTTTTGTTCGCCAGAACAAATTGAACAAAACACTCAGCGCTGCAAGGACTATCGACGTGTAACCCAAAATTCGGGGCGACAGCAGCCACCCGCGGAAATTGTCAATGTCTGCGCCCGTGCCAGTGATCAACGGCTGGGCGCTCAACAGTGCGCCGGCGATCCCCAGCCATGCGCCCGGCCCCACACCGCCTGGCACGTTGGCGCTCCCACCGAACCGCACAGTTTGTATGACGTCGAACCCGACGAAGCCCAATACCAACAGCGCATACGGGACGTTGAGTCCTATCCGGAGCCGGGCAGCCAAAACATGGCCGAACCGGGAGATGCCTGCATAGGGGACCGCGCAAGCTCCCAGAGAAAGCACGGTCGCCACAAGAAGCAGTGCAAACACTGCAGCGCGGCTGTGCGGGACGGTGGCTCCGAAATACAGATTCCATGGGAACAACGGCGCAATGAGCAACAAGACGCCCGCGACTACGTCGCGTCCGATGTTCCAGCGCGGTGGCGAAGCTGCGATCGCTTCGGGGCGAGATGTGTTCTGTCCAGCCGAGAAATGTTGGGAGGCGAAGCGTTCTGTAGCGTGCCATCCGTCACCGGTGCGCGCGTCGGCAGACGTCTGTTGAGCTTCGACACGCGCTATCGCGGATCCGCGTCGGAGGCGGTCGGTAGGCATGTCATCGCGGCTTCCGCTCACGAGATCTCCCTGGGATATGAGAGCGACTGTTCGACACCCTCTTGGTTGTGCGCTTAGTTAACACCCCACTTGGCAATTGCAACTCGGAACGAGACCTGAATTGTGGCTTAATCTGCGCGAATCCGCCAGGATTGTGGACCGAATGGCCGATAATGCCCAAGTTATAGCCGTGCACATGTGATGGTTTGCTGGCTTCGGGCATGCCAGTAAATTCAGTGCGAGCGACCGGTGGCCAACTTGCCGGTGCGACGGTTTGAGAGGAGAGCCGCGATGGACCTGGCGTTGGGTGTCGCCGTCGCGGGTCCGGTTGCTCGGGTGGCACTTGTCGAATCGGGTGCTCATCAGGTGATCGATGAGTCGGTGATCGACCTGGCGGAGGATCCGATCGCCAAACTGACTGAAACGGTGGTCGGTACGAATCAGTTGCTGGCCGACCAAGCGCACCGGCTGATCGGCACCCGGCTGTGCTGGTCTGATCAGCGTCGAGCCGGCCAGCTGCGCCAGGCGTTGGACGACTCCGGTGTTCAAAACGTCGCGGTGCTGTCGGAATCGCAGGCTGCAGAAGAACTTCGGGGAACGTCGTCTTTGCCGCTGGAGGTGACCGACGATCCCGACTTCGCGCTGGCACGGGGTGCGGCGATGGCGGCAGACGCGGCGACGATGGCCATGCCCGCCGGAGACTCCACGATGCTGGCACCTGCGGCGACGATGGCGGCACCGGCACCAGACGCGACGATGGCGGCACCGGAAGCAGACGCGACGATGGCCGACTTCTCCGTGCCGGCCGGAGACGCCACGATGGCGGCGGCCGCGGCGCCGCTGACCGAAGCCGGCATGGCGGCCGGCGACATGACGACGGACGTGCCGGCGGCCACCGGATCGGCTCCTCAGCTGGCGTACTCGATGGAGGAGTACAACCCCGAACTGCTTCCGATGGAATACGAGGAAGGCGACGACGAGGATGAACCCGAGGCCGCTGCCCCGCCGGTCGGTCGCGCCTTGCTGATCGGCAGCTCTGTCGGAGGAATTTTGGTTGCCGGCTGCGCTGCGCTGGCTGTCGCGGTGGCGATCGACGTGCGCCCTACCGCGGCCAGTCAACCGCAGCAGCCGGTGCCGATACAGCACAAGGCGGTACCTGGAAACTTCGTGCCGGCCTTGGCGCCGCGTAACGCGCCGGTTTCGCCGCCAATACAAGCGCCACCGGCACCGGTTCCTGCGCCCGATGTCCCTCAGGTTGTCCCGGGTCCTGGCCCGCAAAGTGGCGGTGGCGTACCGGGTGTAGCGCCGCCCGCTCCGGCCGCTCCGC
>JAFAQO010000004.1 GCA_019246375.1 Mycobacterium sp.
CCGGGCTCAAAAGGATCGCCCGCCTCCTCCTCGGGTCGTTGCACGACCCGCATCGTCACCGGGCTTAAGCTCATGCGTCATGCGTGCCGTGCTGATCGTCAACCCCACCGCTTCCTCTACCACCCCGGCCGGGCGCGACCTGCTGGCACATGCGCTCAAGAGCCGCCTCCGCCTGGCCATCGCGCACACCACACATCGCGGTCATGCAGGCAAAATCGCGCAGGCGGCCGCCGAGGACGGGGTCGATTTGATCGTCGTGCACGGCGGCGACGGCACAGTGAGCAACGTGGTCAACGGCTTGCTCGGCCGACCGGGTCAGTTGCCGACCGGCCACGTCCCGGCGGTAGCGATAGTGCCGGGTGGCTCGGCGAACGTTTTGGCACGCCAACTGGGGATTTCACCGGACCCGATCGTCGCGACCAATCAACTCATCGGACTTCTCGACAAGTACGGACACCAGCAGAAGTGGCGCCGGATCGGAGTGATCGACTGCGGTGAGCGGTGGGCCGTGCTCAACGCCGGGATGGGCGTCGATGCCGAAGCGGTGGCCGCGGTGGAGGAGAAACGGGCGAAAGGCGTCAAAGTCACGCCCGCCCGCTATGTCCGCGCGGCGACACGCGCGACGATTGCCTACTCCCGCCGCGAACCGCGGCTGACGGTGCACATACCCGGTCGCGAGCCGATCGAGGGGGTGCATTTCGTCTTCGTGTCGAACTCCTCCCCGTGGACCTACGCCAACAACCGGCCGTTGTACACCAACCCCGGGTGCCGCTTCGAATCGGGCTTGGGAGTGTTCGCCCTCACCGAGCTGAAGGTGGTGCCCTCGCTGCTGCTGGTCCGCCAGATGTTCGCAAAACGGCCGAAACTCGAGGCGAAACAACTTGTTCGTGATGACGACGCGGCTTGTCTGCGCGTCACCTGCGCAGGCCCGCCGATGGCTAGCCAGTTCGACGGCGACTACCTCGGCGTGCGCGAACTGATGACATACCGCGCCGTTCCCAACGCGCTGTGCGTCGTCGCACCACCCGCAAAAACACCCTATGAGCTGCGCTGATCGACCACCACTGGCCGACCTCACGGGGCAAGTCCGCACATAATGTAGTAGAAATGGTTAAGGGATTGATAACGGATCGCCAAAGTGAGATAGCCCACGCGCGAAATCACGCTATTGACATCCGTTGAGCCTGTGAAACGATCGAAAGATCGCACGCAACCGCGCGGAAACATTTTGGTGCACGCGTTAACAGCCGAAGAAAATTGCCCGTGCGCCCTGCTGCGCACACAGTGAGGAGTAACGACGTATGGATTGGCGCCACAAGGCCGTCTGTCGCGACGAGGACCCGGAACTGTTCTTCCCGGTGGGAAACAGCGGGCCGGCGCTCGCACAGATCGCTGACGCGAAACTGGTCTGTAATCGCTGCCCGGTGACCACAGAGTGCCTCGCCTGGGCGCTGAACACCGGCCAGGACTCCGGCGTGTGGGGCGGAATGAGCGAAGACGAGCGGCGTGCACTCAAGCGCCGCAACGCCCGCACGAAAGCACGCACCGGAGTCTGACCGAAGCTTCGCCAGTATTGCGGCCCCGACAACTGTCGGGGCCGCAACCGTGCTATGGCCGCGAAAGCGCATCACTGCGACAACCGGGCGCGCCGACCGATCGGCACTCGCAGCACCACATCGGTACCGCCGGCAGCGGCGTCCTGCATACGCAGCGACCCGTCCAGCTCCGCCGACACCAGGGTGCGCACGATCTGTAGACCCAGCCGATCCGACGCGTCGAGGCTGAATCCGGCGGGTAGGCCGCGGCCGTTGTCGTGTACCACCACGTCGAGCCAGCGGGCTGACCGCTCGGCGCGGATCGTCACGGAGCCGTATTGAAGCGTCGGTTCGAAAGCATGCTCAATGGCGTTCTGCACGAGTTCGGTGATCACCATGATCAAGGCCGTCGCGCGGTCGGAATCCAGCACGCCGAGCGCACCGACTCGGTTGATCCTTATCGGCGTATCCACCGTCGCCACATCGTTCATGATCGGCAGGATCCGGTCGATCACCTCGTCGAGGTTGACCTCCTCGTTCACCGACATTGACAGCGCGTCGTGAACCAAGGCGATCGACGACACTCGACGCACCGACTCGATCAGAGCCTCCCGCCCTTCAGCGTTGGCCGTCCGCCGGGCCTGTAGCCGCAGCAGCGCCGCCACGGTCTGCAGGTTGTTCTTGACGCGGTGATGGATCTCCCGGATCGTCGCGTCCTTGGACATCAGGGCGCGGTCCCGTCGCTTCACCTCGGTGACGTCGCGGATCAGCACCGCGGCCCCGGCCGCCCGGCCACGCACGACCAACGGCAGCGTCCTCAGCAGCACCGCGGCGCCACCCGCGTCGACCTCCATCCGCATGCTCGATCCACCGGCCAGCAAGGCGCTCACATGTTCGGCCAACTCCTGCGCCTCGAACGGGTCCGAGATCAGTGGGCGAGTGACCTCGATGAGGTTATGGCCCGCCAGTTCGGACGTCAGGCCCATCCGGTGGTAAGCCGACAGCGCGTTCGGACTGGCGTAGGACACCACACCGTCGTCACCCAGGCGGATGAAGCCGTCGCCCGCGCGCGGGCTCGAGCGTGACATCGCCACGTCCCCGACGTTGGGAAAGGTGCCTTCCGACAGCATGTGGACGAGGTCCGCGGCGCAGTCCAGATAAGCCATCTCCAGCGGACTGGACTTGCGGTTGGCTGCCAGCGCGGTTTGATGCGTTAGCACAGCCACTACCCGCTCGCCGTACCGCACTGGCACCGCTTCCACGTTCAAGCCCGTTTGCGGCCACGAAAACTGTTGGACCGCACCACTTTCCCGCCCGATGATGCCTGAGCTGAACGCCGCGGCGATCAGCGGCATATCTTCGGCGGATAAAACGGTGCCGACCGCATCTCGCATCAGAACCGTCGGCGCAGTATTGGGTCGGCATTGCGCCACACATACCAGCGCACCGTCGTCGCGGCGGACCCACATCAGGTAATCGGCGAACGAGAGGTCGGCCAGTAGCTGCCACTCGCCGACCACCGCATGTAGGTGCTCGACGGCGTCGCCGGGCAATACGGTGTGTTCGGCGAGCAGGTCACCGAGGGTTGACATGAGTTACTTCCGGGTTGCAGCGGGCCGGCTGGTACAAGCGCGGTAACGGTCAGCTGATCACGGCGATGAGATCGCCCGCCTGGATGACATCTCCCACCGATACGCTTACTTTGCTAATTGTGCCCGCGACTTCGGCTAAGACCGGAATCTCCATCTTCATCGACTCGAGTAGCACGACGGTGTCACCCTCGTCGATCTGATCGCCCTCGCTGACGACGACTTCGAGCACGCTGGCTACGATCTCGGCCCGAACATCCTCGGCCATCATCACCCCGTTCATCACCCAGGCGGTGTTTGCGCAATTCCGTCGCTCCATCGAACCACAACCGGCCGTCCATGGTGCGTCAGCCGTACCGGCGCCCGGCGGGAGTCGCCTTAAATAAGCGAATCGCAAGATTAATAAGCAAATCTATAGAGTTCGTTCCGTGATCGTGTCGTGTTCCTAATGTGATTCTTGACGACCAGTGTTGCAAAAGTGATTTAAGTGTCCGAAGAAAGCCGTGGTGCCGAAGCGGAGTTAGGAGTTATTCCCTTGTACGCGAACATCTTTGCGAGTCCGAAGATTCGCCGGCCGGTGGCTCGAGCAACGGTTGGGGTAGGTCTCGCGCTGGGCGCGTTCGGCCCAATCGGATTGGGTGCCGGCGTCGCCGCGGCTGCTCCGCAGCAACCTGTGCTTATCGACGATCCTGCGCCTGCGCCCGCTCCTCCTGCGCCAGTTGGTCCGTCGCCGGTCGACGTGGCCAATGCGTTTCTCAGACCGCTCAATTCGTTCCTGAATTCCCTGGTATCGGGCGGCGGGTCGTCGACGCCCGGAACTTCTGATCCCGGCTCGCTATACCCGGCGTCGCCGGGCTATCCCAGCTCGGTAGTGCCCGGGCAGAGCCCGACTGTGCCGGGCTACCCGAGCGATGTATCGCCCGGGCAGGCGCCGGTTTCGTCGGGTTATCCGAGTTCCGTGCCGCCGGGCTATCCGCCCTCCGTAGCACCGGGCTACCCGAGCAACGTGCCGCCGGGCTATCCCACCTCCGTAGCACCGGGCTACCCGAGCAACGCGTCGCCGGGCTATCCGAGCAACGCGACACCGGGCTATCCGGTGACGCCCGGGTATCCCAATCCGGTGTCGCCGGGCTATCCCAGCACCGCGTCATCAGATGGTCGGACCACCGCACCGGTCCCCGGCCGGACCGTCCCGCTGGCGTAGGGCCCGTGGTGTGGCATAACGCGGTCCGCGTAAGAGACTGGCCTGCCGCTATACCTGCAAGGAGGATCAGTCATGGCCAAGCGTGGCCGTAAGAAGCGCGACCGCAAGCACAGCAAAGCCAACCACGGCAAGCGCCCTAACTCTTAACAGGCAATGGAGCTTCTCACGACCAATCGGACCTACGACGGCCAAGAGGTCTGACTGCGGATGATCGTGGTCCGGCGGATCTCCAGCCGTACCCGCTCGCGCAGATGGTCGGGGGCTTTCTCGCCGCTGCATTTGGTGGCGATCAATGCCTTGATCCGCTCTTCGAGTCCGTAATGCCGCAGGCATCCGGGGCACGCCTCGAGGTGCTTGCGCAGCTTTTCTCGAGTCTCCGCAGTGCATTCTCCGTCGAGCAGAGTCCATACCTCCGCGATTACTTCTGCGCAGTCGGCCTTGGCGTGCGACTCGTGGCTGTCGGCGGCGCCGGACGACCCGAAAGAGCAGGAAAACTCGGTCACGACGACACCTCCTCGGGCGCGTGCTCGCCGCGCAGGAAGCCACGCTCCTTGGCCACGTCGCTCAATAAGCCGCGTAGTTGCCGTCTGCCGCGGTGTAGCCGGGACATCACCGTCCCGATCGGCGTATCCATGATCTCGGCGATCTCCTTGTACGGGAAACCTTCGACGTCGGCGTAGTACACGGCCATCCGGAACTCTTCGGGCAACGCCTGCAGCGCTTCCTTGATTTCGGTGTCGGGCAGCGCCTCGAGGGCCTCCACCTCGGCCGAGCGCAATCCGGTGGAAGAATGCTCGGCGGTGGCGGCCAATTGCCAATCGGTGATCTCGTCGGTGGGGTACTGCGCCGGCTGCCGCTGCTTTTTGCGGTAGCTGTTGATGTAGGTATTGGTCAGAATGCGGTACAGCCAGGCTTTCAGGTTCGTGCCTTCGCGGAAGGACCGAAAGCCGGCATACGCCTTCACCATCGTCTCTTGGAGCAAGTCTTCGGCGTCCGCCGGATTGCGCGTCATACGCAGCGCGCCGCCGTAGAGCTGATCAAGCAGTGGAATTGCATCGCGCTCGAAACGGGCCGTCAGCTGCTCGTCGGTCTCCTCCGGAACGGTGTTCGCAGAGGTTCTCGCAACGTCAGCCTTCTCCGACCCGGTCGCGCCAGCGGTGTCGGCCATTTTGATTAACACAGTCCCTTCCGTCGCGGTGTCAGCAGAAGGGCCCGGTACCGACACCGAACGCTCCAGGCACCCGGCCAACTGCTCGTAGCCGAGGAGGCTCATCGCCGCTGACACCAGACTCCCCTTCTTTCAATCTAAGGGCTGCGACCGACAGTGTCTTGTTCGATCTTGTCCGTTTCCGCGCGACCGCACGCCGCAGCTGGAGACTGCACCAGTCAACAGCATCGATCAGCTGGCTATTTCCGGCCTGGTTTCGGCCGACCCGCGCCGCAAAACGGGCCGCTGCACGGACCGCAATAAGCCCGGCGTTAGTGTGACGCCATGTCTTTGCACGGCAAAACCATGTTCATCTCGGGCGCCAGCCGCGGAATCGGCCTGGCGATCGCCGCGCGCGCCGCACGCGACGGCGCCAACATCGCGCTCATCGCCAAGACCGCCGAGCCGCACCCCAAGCTGCCCGGCACCGTATATACCGCGGCCAAGGAGCTCGAGGAGGCCGGCGGGCAGGCGTTGCCGATCGTCGGCGATGTCCGCGATCCGGATTCCGTCAACGACGCGGTAGCCAAGACCGTCGAGCAGTTCGGCGGCATCGACATGTGCGTCAACAACGCCTCGGCGATCAACCTCGGATCGATCACCGAGGTGCCGATGAAGCGCTTCGACCTGATGAACGGCATCCAGGTGCGCGGCACATACGCCGTCTCGCAAGCCTGCATCCCGCACATGAAGGGCCGGGAGAACCCGCACATCCTGACACTGTCGCCCCCGGTGCTGCTTGAGCGGAAATGGCTCAAGCCGACGGCCTACATGATGGCCAAGTTCGGGATGACGCTGTGCGCGCTCGGCATCGCCGAGGAACTGCGCGACGAGGGCATTGCCTCCAACACGCTGTGGCCGCGCACGCTGGTGGCCACCGCTGCCGTGCAGAACCTGTTGGGCGGTGAGGCGGCGATGGCTCGGGCCCGCAAGCCGGAGGTGTACGCCGACGCGGCCTACGTCATCCTCAACAAACCCGCCACCGAGTACACCGGCAACTCGGTGCTGTGCGAGGACGTCTTGGTGGAGTCCGGGGTGACCGACCTGTCGGTCTACGACTGCACGCCGGGCGGCGAGCTCGGAGTCGACCTGTGGGTCGAAGAGCCCAATCCACCGGGCTACCGCGCGTCCTAGCGCGGGCATGGCCCTACAGCAGGGTGGCTTGTTCGGGCTGCGGCTCGGCCGGCTCGATCAGCTCCGGGCCGTTGTTGCGCACGTTGTTGACCAGCGTCGAAATCTCACGTAACTCGATGCCGCGCACATCGGGCGGGGCGGCCAGCAGTTCGGTATCTGCCGGGGCATCCGGATCCAACCAGCGGTCCCAGTTTCGTTCGGCCACCACCAGGGGCATCCGGTCGTGAATCTCGGCGAGTTCGCCCACCGCGTCGGTAGTGATGATCGTGCAGCTCAACAGCGGGAGCACGGACGGGCTGCCGGGGTTTTTCCATACCGACCACAGCCCTGCCATGAACAGCATCTCGCCGTCCGCGCGATACATGTAGAACGGCGTCTTGTGCGCCTTCTTGCCCGACCCGGGGTTGGCCCGCCATTCGTAGTAGCCGTTCATCGGGACCAGGCAGCGCTTGGATTTTGCGCTCGACCGAAAGGCGGGCGAGGTGGTGACTTTGTCGGCACGGGCGTTGATCAGCTGCGGGCCCTTGGACTCAGGTGCGCCGCCCGGGCCAGGCTTGGCCCATGGCGGGACCAAGCCCCACCGCATCAGCCGCACCCGCCGCGTCGGTTCGTCGTCGGGCTCGGTATGCCGACTGACAACGGTCGCGATCGTCGCCGTCGGCGCCACATTGTAGTTAGGCGCCGGACGTGACTCCGTCGAGGTAGCTTCGTCGATCGCCTTGATTTTCTCGGCCAGCAGCGCCGGGTCGGTCGTGACCGCGAATCGTCCGCACATGCCTCCATGGTGCCTGCTGTCTACTCGGCGTATACGCCGACGAGCCATGATGGACCAGTGACTGCCGAGCTGTGGACGGCCCCGTGCACCCCGACACCGGTGTATGCGACCGTGACCGTGCCTGGCTCGAAATCCCAGACCAACCGGGCGCTGGTGCTGTCGGCGCTGGCGGCCGCGGCCGGCAACGGCGCCTCCACCGTGCGCCATGCGCTGCGCAGCCGCGATACCGACCTGATGATCGGCGCACTCATCGCGCTGGGGCTGCGGGTCGACGGGGAGCGTTCGGAACTGACGGTCAGCGGCGAGCTTTCCCCGGTACCCGACGCGCGGGTCGATTGCGGCTTGGCCGGCACGGTGTTGCGGTTCGTCCCGCCGCTCGCGGCATTAGGGACCGCGACGGTCGTCTTCGACGGCGACCAGCAGGCCCGGACCCGGCCCATTGCGCCGCTGCTGGAAGCGCTGCGCCGTCTTGGTGTCGACGTCGAAGGCGATGGCCTGCCGTTTCGGGTGCGCGGTGCCGGATCGGTTACCGGCGGCCCGGTCGCGATCGATGCGTCGGCGTCGTCACAGTTTGTCTCCGGGCTGCTGCTCTGCGCGGCGTCGTTCACCGACGGGCTGACCGTGCAGCACACCGGTCCGGCGCCGCCGTCAGCACCCCATATCGCGATGACGGTGGCGATGTTGCGCCAAGCCGGTATTGACGTCGACGATTCGACGCCAAACCGCTGGCAGGTACGCCCGGGCCCGGTGGCCGCCCGCCAGTGGCAGATCGAACCCGATCTGTCCAACGCCGTTCCGTTCCTGGCGGCGGCGGTTATCACTGGCGGCACGGTGCGTATCACCGGCTGGCCGGCCGCCAGCATCCAACCCGCCGATAAGATCCTCGGCATTCTGCGCCAACTGGATTGCGTTGTTAAGCAGGGTGATTCGCACCTGGAGGTGCAAGGTACGAAAACATACGGCGGGTTCGACGTCGACCTGCGCGACGTTGGCGAGCTGACGCCGGCAGTCGCAGTGCTGGCGGCGCTGGCCAGCACTGGCTCGGTGTCGCGGCTGACCGGAATCGCTCATCTGCGCGGTCACGAGACTGACCGGCTCGCCGCGTTGAGCACCGAGATCAACCGGCTGGGCGGCGACTGCTGCGAGACGCCCGACGGTCTGCTGATCACCGCGACACCGCTGCAGTCGGGCATCTGGCGTTCCTATGCCGATCACCGGATGGCGATGGCCGGGGAAATCGCCGGGCTGCGGGTGGCCGGCGTCGAGGTGGACGACATCGCCACCACCGCAAAGACATTGCCGGAGTTTCCACGGCTGTGGGCGGACATGCTGGCCGAGCGAGGGTCCTGCGGTTGAGGCCGGGCGACTACGACGAATCCGACGTCAAGATCCGGTCCGGTCGAGGCTCACGGCCGCGGACCAAGACCCGTCCTGAGCACGCCGACGCGCAGCCGGCGATGGTGGTGAGCGTCGACCGCGGCCGGTGGGGATGTGTGGTCGACGGCGACCCCGAGCGCAGGGTCACCGCGATGCGGGCCCGGGAGCTGGGCCGCACACCGATCGTCGTCGGCGATGACGTCGACGTGGTCGGCGATCTTTCCGGCCGGCCCGACAGCCTGGCCCGCATCGTGCGGCGCGGACCCCGGCGAACAGTCTTGCGGCGCACCGCCGATGACACCGACCCCACCGAGCGGGTGGTGGTCGCCAACGCCGACCAACTGCTGATCGTGGTGGCTTTGGCCGACCCGCCGCCGCGCACCGGCTTCGTCGATCGTGCACTGATCGCCGCGTATGCCGGTGGACTGACCCCGATCTTGTGCCTCACCAAAACGGATCTGGCTCCGGCGGCGCCGTTCGCCGAGCAGTTCGCCGGACTGGGTCTGACCATCGCGACCGCCGGCCGTGACGACCCGCTCGACGCCGTCGCTCCCCTGCTGAGTGGGCGAACCACGGTGCTGCTCGGCCACTCTGGAGTGGGGAAGTCGACGCTGGTGAATCGCCTTGTGCCCGAGGCAGATCGGGCTATCGGCGACGTCTCGAGCAT
>JAFAQO010000020.1 GCA_019246375.1 Mycobacterium sp.
GATGCGACGGCCGCCGATCGCGACGAAGCGGCCGAGGGCACCACGCAAGTCGCACCCGCCAGGTCGCCGATCGTGGGTGAGCAGTGGGCCTTGGTAGCCGGATTGATCGCCGTGGTGGTGTTGACCGGATTAGTCGGCTGGCTGGGCTTCCGGGCGCACGAGGGGCATAACGCGCGGGCGCAGCGCGCACTGTTTCTGCAAGTGGCGCGACAATGTGCGGTGAACCTCACCACGGTCGACTACGAGCATGCCGACGCCGACGCGCACCGCATTCTGGACTTGGCGACCGGCACTTTCTACGACAACTTCTCCCGACGATCGCGGCCCTTCGTCGACACCCTCAAGCAGGGGCGGCAGAAATCGGTGGGAACGGTGACCGAGGCCGGGCTGGAATCCCAGCACGGCAACGAAGGCCAGGTGCTGGTGGCAGTGACGGTGAAATCGACGACTGCCGCAGTTGAGCAACAACCGCAACAGTTGCGGATGCGGCTCACTGTCACCAAGATCGGCGACCGCGGGAAGGTCTCCAAAGTCGCATTCGTGTCATGACAGAACAGCAAGTCGGCACGCCCGACAACGTCGAGGACATAGCGCAGGCGCCGCAACCCCCGGTAGGCCCGCGTCGCCGCAATTGGCGACGGGTGGTGATCTACGGTGTGCTTCCGGGTGCGGCATTGCTACTGGCCATCGCAGCGGGCTTGCTGAAGGGCCAGGACGCCTCGGAACGGGATGCCGACATAGCTCGTGCTGAATCGGTGCGGGCCGCCAAGGACGCCGCCCTAGCGTTGCTGTCCTACCGGGCTGACACCATCGAGAAGGACGTGGCGGCCGCACGGAGTCGGTTGACCGGCGGTTTCTCTGCGGCCTATGCCCAGCAGGCCCGCGACGTCTTAATTCCCCACGCGACAGCAAAAGGCGTCTCGGCGGTTGCCAACGTTCCCGCGGCGGCCTCAGTGTCGGCCACTGAGAACACCGCGGTGGTCTTGGTGTTTGTCGACCAGACCGTCACCACCGCTGCTTCGCCGCCCGCCGAGGGCGCCATGAGCGTGCGTGTCACCCTGGATAAGGTCGGTGGGCGCTGGCTGGTCTCCAAGTTCGAGACGGTCTAACCTCTCGGCGTGGCGGCCCGGCGAGCCTTAGCGGTCGGAAAGCGCAGCAAGAAAAGCCGTCATGCGACGAGGATTGGGTGATGACTGAGCCAAGCTGGGTTTATGCGCAGGCTCCTGAGGTGGGACTGAAGGCGCTGAGCTGGGGACCGCCAGAAGCCCCGATCGCGCTGTGTCTGCACGGCTTTCCCGACACCGCCTACGGATGGCGCAAGTTCGCGCCCCGGCTGGTCGAGTCCGGCTGGCGAGTTATCGCGCCATTCATGCGCGGCTATGCCCCGTCGTCCATTCCATCTGACGGCAGTTATCACATCGGTGCGCAGATGGACGACGCATTACGTGTGCGCGCCGCGGCAGGCGGCACTCCGCAGGACGTCGTGATCGGCCACGACTGGGGCGCGATGGCCGCCACCGGCTTGGCCGCCATCGCGGACAGCCCGTTCGCGAAGGCGGTGATCATGTCGGTACCACCGGCAGCAGCGTTGCGCGGGCGGGTGCCCGACCGCGGCCGGCTGCTCGGACAGCTACCGCATCAGCTGCTTCGCAGTTGGTACATCTTTTACTTCCAATTGCCTTGGCTGCCATACCGTTCCGAGTCCTGGGTGCTGCCGCTGCTATGGAGACACTGGTCACCGGGCTTTGACGCCGAAGAGGACTTGCGCCACGTCGACGCCGCGATCGGGACACCGGAGGGCTGGCGTGCCGCGCTGGGTCCGTACCGGGCCACGGTCCGCAACACCCGGCCGCCGGCCCGGTACGCCGAACTGCACCAGCAGTGGATGTCGGCGCCGAAGTTGCCGAGCCTGTACTTGCATGGTCGGGACGATGGCTGTATCACATCAGCTTTCGCGTACTGGACCGAAAAGGTGCTGCCTCCGGGCAGCGATGTGGCTGTCGTCGAACACGCAGGGCACTTCCTTCAACTCGAGCAGCCGGACGAGGTCGCCAAGTTGGTGCTGAGGTTTATCGGTTCGGTCGGCTAGCGGCCAGGCGTATGACGACGCACCGGATGGCCGCGGTCGACGCGCAGTTCTACTGGATGTCGGCCAAGATCCCTAATGATCAGTTCTTGCTGTACGCGTTCGCCGGCGAGCCCGCGCCTCTCCGGGAGGCCATCGACGCCCTTCGCTGCCGCGCCCAAGCGTGCCCAGACCTGGCGATGCGAGTCGACGACGGATCCGTTTTGACTTACCCGAAGTGGGTGCCGGCGGCCGTCGAACCCGAACACATCGTCGCACACGAGCTGGCCGACGATACCTGGCGCGGTTGCCTGGACGCCGTAGTGCGGCTCGCCGAGCATCAGCTCGACATCCGCCGGATGCCCTGGCGCCTTCACGTTTTCACCGGAGTGCACGGCATTCCGACCAGCACCGGTCCGGGCACTGTCGCGGTTATGCAGGCCGCCCACGCGCTCGCCGATGGCTCGCGTGCCTCAGCCCTGGCAGGCTGGCTGTTCGGCAGGGCGGCGGCGATACCCGAGGTGCCGGCGCACTCGCCCCGGTTCCTGCCGCTGCGGGCCATCGAAGCGGCCCGCACGCACCGCGGAATGGTCCGCGACACCCGCGCCGGGCGGCTGCCCCCGCCCGTCGGATCCCGCCCGCCGCTGGCGACCAACGCTCGACCGGCCGGTGGCCGCGCTGTGCGCACGCTGGTGCGACACCGCTCGCAGCTGGGTAGTCCGACCGTCACTGTGGCGGTGCTGGCGGCGGTGTCCACCGCGCTGTCGGATCATTTGGGTAAATCGGCCGATTCGCTGGGCGCTGAAGTCCCGATGGCGAAACCCGGTGTGCGCCAGGCACATAACCACTTCGGTAACATCGTGGTCGGGCTATATCCACGGCTCGCGCTGGACACCCGGAAGCAGCGGATCGCCGCAGACCTGGCCGACGGCCGCCGCCGCGCTGAGCACCCGGCGGCGCGCTCAGCCGACCGGGCCTTCGCCGCCGTGCCCGCTCCGCTGCTGCGCTGGGGTATCGCCCAGTTCGACGCCGCCGCCCGCCCGTCGCTGGTCTCCGGCAATACGGTGGTGTCCAGCGTTGACCGCGGAGCCGCCGACCTGCACTTCGGTACTGCGCCCGTACTGCTCACGACCGGGTACCCGGCGCTGTCACCGGCGATGGGCCTGACCCATGGCGTGCACGGTATCGGCGACACGGTCGCGATTAGCGTCCACGCGGCCGAGTCGGCGGTCGGTGACATCGACGTCTACGTGCAGCGACTGGACGCAGCACTATAGCGAAAGCTATTGCGCGTTACCGCTTTTAGCTTCCGCTTCCCGGGTCAGGCCGGCCGCCAGGATCAGCTCTTCATGTAGCTCGAACCACACGGTGTGGTAGGAATC
>JAFAQO010000037.1 GCA_019246375.1 Mycobacterium sp.
GCGCTGGCGTCGTCTTCGGTCAGCGTGCGATCCGGCGCGCGGAACCGCAGCGCGAAAGTCAGCGACTTGCGATTATCCCCGATCTGCGGGCCGGTGTAGACGTCGAACAGCCGGATGTCTTCGAGCAGTTCCCCTGCCCCGTCGCGGATCGCATCTGCCACGGTCCGCGCTGGGGCATCGGCGTCGACCACCAGGCTGACGTCCTGGAAGACCGCCGGGAACGGCGAGACCCGGGGCGCCGGCAACGACTCGACGATGGGAATGGCGTCGAGGTTCAGTTCGACAGCACAGGTGCCTTTGGGCAGTCCGGACCGTTCGATCACCGCGGGATGCAGTTGTCCAGCATGGCCCACAGTGGTGTCACCGATGACTACCTCCGCACAGCGGCCGGGATGCCAGGGCAGGAATTGGCCGGCCCTGAGGATCAGCTCGATTCCGCTGGCGCGGGCGATTGTTTGCACCGCCTCGAACGCGTCGGCAGCTTCCACGGCTCGGCCCGGACCCCACGGTCCACGAAGTTCGCGCATGCCGGTCAGCACAGCGGCGATGTGCTGAGGTTGGCGCGGCAGTGACGAGTCCAGCTTCGCGATTTCGCCGTCTGTGGGCCGGCGGTCCACCGGAATCAGCCGGACTCCGCGCGTCTGGATGGTGGGCTGGACCACCTGTGCGATGGCGAACAGCGCGACGTCGACGATGCCTCGGGATACGTTGCGGCTCAGAGCTTCCAGAAGTCCCGGCAGCAGGGTGGTGACCAGGTGCGGGCGGTCAGCCTCGAGCGGATTGAGTACTTGGGTGGTGATACGACGCGGGTCGTCGGCGGGCAGTCCCCACAGGTCGAAAATGCCCGCGGGCAGAAACGGCGTCGGCACAATCTCTACGTAGCCGGACAACGCCAGGGCCTTGCCGATCGCGCGGCGACGCCGCTGCGTCGCGGTGAGTCCCCGGCCGGCCGGCGCGGACGGCAGCACCGACGGGATGACGTCCAGCCCCTCGAGCCGCAGCACTTCCTCGACCAAATCAGCCGGTTGCAGCAGGTCCGGACGCCAGCTCGGCGGTGTCACGGTCAAGACTTCGCCGTCTGCGGCCACCGCAGCGCCGATCTGGGTCAGGCGTTTGACTGTGGTGCCAGTGCGGTACCGCGTCCCCGCGGTGCGGTCGGGCAGGTCGGCGGCGATTTGGATGCGGGGCGGCGACCAGTCGTCTCGTGGCGGATCGCCCCGCCAGTCGGTCAGCGTCGGCGACACTGCTCCCCCGGCGATGTCGGCGAGCAGCACGGCACACCGGTCGAGCGCGGCCACGGTGATGGCGGGATCGACGGCCCGCTCGTAGCGGCGGGCAGCCTCGCTGGGTAGGTGCAGCCGCCGCTGGGTGCGAGACACGGCCGCCGGATCCCAGACGGCGGCTTCCAGCAGTACGTCGGTCGAGTCGTCGCGCACCTCGGTGCTGCCGGAGCCCATCACACCGCCGATCGCCGCCGTCGCGACGTCATCGACGATGAGCACATCGACCGGGTCGAGCCGCCGCTCGATGTCGTCGAGGGTGAACACCGTCTCGCCGGGCCGGGCGAACCGCACGTCCAACCCGCCGGTAATCCGCTTGCGGTCGTGCGCGTGCATCGGGTGACCGAGTTCGAGCATGACGTAGTTCGTCGCGTCGACGGCCGGGGATATCGCCCGGATCCCCGACAGCAACAGCCGCCGCTGCAGCCACCACGGTGATACCGCGGCCGGGTCCAGCCCGGTTACCGGCCGCAGCGCAAATCGGCGCACGCCGGTCCCGGGCTGCACGGTCAGCGGCCATGCCTGCCCTTCGACCGGTAATGGCGGCACATTCGCCGGGTCGACGAAATCCAGGTCGTAAGCGCAGGCGATCTCACGGGCCAACCCCCGGACCGACATGCAGTAGCCGCGGTCGGGGGTGATGGCCAGGTGAAAGACGACATCGTCGAATCCGAGCACCGAGGCGGCGTCGGCGCCGGGCTCGGCGGTTCCTGGCGGCAGCACCAGGATGCCGGAATGATCTGCGCCCAAACCAAGTTCGGCCGCCGAGCAGATCATCCCGTCGGAGTTGCGACCGTAGGTCTTGCGGGCCGTGATTGCGAAGTCGCCCGGCAGTACAGTGCCCGGCAGCGCCACGACGACCAGATCACCGACCGTAAAATTCGTTGCGCCACAGATGATCTCACGGGGCTCTTGTTGTCCGACGTCGACCAGGCAAGTGCGGATCGGTTTTTTGAACTCGGTGACCTCCTCAACGTCGGTTACTCGTCCCACGGTAAGCGGGCCATTGATTGGGCCGAGCGTGATCACTTCTTCGACCTCGTGGCCGATGCGAAGCAGTGTCTGCTCCAGTTCGTCTGCGGACACATCCCATGCCGGGGCGCCGGTATTCACGATTTCGCGCAGCCAGCTGTACGGGACGCGCATCAGGCGAACACCCCGAATGGCAACGAAAACCGGACGTCGCCTTCGACCATGTCGCGCATGTCGGGGATGCCGTTGCGGAACTGCAGCGTGCGTTCCAGCCCCATGCCGAACGCGAAACCCGAATACATGCCGGCATCGATTCCCGTGGCGCGCAATACATTCGGGTTCATCATCCCGCAACCGCCCCACTCCACCCAGCCGGGACCGCCCTTCTTGTTGGCGAACCACACGTCGACCTCGGCCGAGGGCTCGGTGAACGGGAAGAAGTGCGGGCGCATCCGGGTACGCGCCTCCGGCCCGAACTCGGCGCGGGCCAATGCGTCCAATGTTCCTCGTAGATGCGCCATGGATAAGCCGCGATCGACCGCGAAGCCCTCGACTTGATGGAAGACGGGGGTGTGGGTGGCGTCGAGCTCGTCGGTGCGGAAGGTGCGGCCGATCGAGACGACGTAGACCGGCAGCTCTCGCTCGAGCAGGGTGCGGACTTGCACCGGCGAGGTGTGAGTGCGCAGCAGTTGCCGAGAACCTTCCGGCGCGATGTAGAAGGTGTCCTGTTCGCTGCGGGCGGGGTGGTCGGGCGGAAAGTTCAAGGCGTCGAAGTTGAACTGCTCGGTCTCGACTTCCGGGCCCTCGACCAGTTCCCACCCCATCGCGATGAAGGTGTCGGCGACATGCTCACCGAGCATCGTGATCGGATGGCGGGCGCCGATCGGCTGGCGGGTCGCCGGCAATGTCACGTCGATACGTTCGGCGACCAGTGCGGCGGCATCCCGCTCTGCACGCAGGGTCGCCAGCCGCTCCTCGTAGTCACGCTGGGCGTCCGAGCGTGCCACGTTGACCCGCCGCCCAGCCTCGGCTCGGTCCTCCTTGGGCAACCTGGCGAGCGCTTGGCGCGCCAGCGCCAATGTTGAGCGGTCACCGAGGTGCTCGGTCTTGGCGCGCGCCAGCGCGTCGAGATTGTCCGCGAGCGCGAAGGCCTGCCGGGCCGCGTTGACCGCTTTGGTCAGCGACTCCTCCGACAGGCCGACGGGTTGATCACCCACGCGGCGACACTCTCCTTGCT
>JAFAQO010000043.1 GCA_019246375.1 Mycobacterium sp.
GCCTCAGCCCAGGTGATGTGACGATGCTGCAGTCCAGGCTCGTTGCGGCCGAACAGCAGATGGTCACGGGCGCCGGATTCCAGGTTGGCTTGCAACGTCTGGACCAACCGGTAGTCCTCGTCGCGCACGGTGGCATGGGCGTAGTTGAAGACGGCTTGGGCGCCGGCGGCCACCGATTCGTCGGAAAGGTCCAGCGGCGTCGAGTTCTGGTGCACGGTGACCGACCGGCCCGGCCTGTCCGCCGGATAGATGCGGAACAGTTCACCGTTGGCGATCGTCACCGACAGCACGATGTTGGGGAACAACGCGTAGATCACGACCAAGTTGTGGAAGGGGTCCCACCGCTGCTCGGGAACGTCGTCCAGCTCGAGGATCGAGTTGAGCGGAAAAATCAACCGGTGGTGGGCTCCGTACGAATCGAAGGCGGTGCAGTTGCTGCGTGCGATCTTGGCGAAGGTCCGCCGGTGGACGGTGGCGAAATGGTAGTTCTCGGCGAAGGTGTCGACCGCGAGCTTCCAATTGATCGGGGCGTCGAGGACCTTCTCGCCCAGCGGCGACCACCGTCCGATGCCCCACGAATCCAGCTCGTCGGCCAGCGACCCGAGATGTGCGGCGACATCCAGCGTGGCATCGGGATCAAGGGCAATCCAAAGGAATCCGGCGTACTCGGCAGCCGGCAGTTCGGTCAAACCGTCGGACTTCACGGCTACCCGGGGAAAGCCGTCGGCGCCCGGTACCGCGACCAGCCGTCCGGTGTTGTCGTAAGTCCACGCGTGGTAAGGGCAACTGAACCGCTTGGCGGTGCCGCATCCGGCCACGACCTGAGACTGCCGGTGTAAGCAGACGTTGTTGAATGCCTTGACTGCTCCATCGGACGTTCTGGTCAGCAGAATCGATCGGCCCATCACGGTCTTGGTGCAGTACGCTCCCGGAGTCGCCAGCTCGGAGACGTAACCAACCAACTGTGGGCTGGCCATCAGCATCGCGGTGTCCTGCTCATGTCGCTCGACCGAGGTGTAGTCCTGCGCGCTGACGGTGTGTTCTTCCGGCGCGAGGTCGGTTGTTCTGTCGCGGGCCAGTTTCAGCGCACGCCTGGTCAAGTCGATGAGCTGGTCGCGGTCCATGAGGGTCCTCCCGGTTTCCCCTTTATAGAGAGCTTGCCACGGTGTCGGTCGACGTTTCTGTGGACATCGGCGCCGAGCGGAGTGAAGAGAGATACAGACGTGGCCGGTGTAGTAACCGGGGGAAATGATGCAATTGTCATACTCTGTGACTCGTGTCGATCTCGCGGCGCGGCGTGCTCAAACTCGCGGGTGCGTGCCCGGCGCTGCTCAGCGCTGTCGTGGCGGTGTCGCTGCGGTCGCCATCCGCCTCGGCCGCCCCTCTCGGCGTCCTGTTGGACTATGCCGCCGGTGTCATCCCTGCCAGCGATCTGAAGGCGGCTGGTGCCGCGGGCTCAATTCGGTACGTATCCGACCGCAGGCCCGGGGGCACCTGGATGCTCGGCAAGCCCATCCAGGTGGACGAGGCCCGTGATCTGTATAGCAACGGGCTGAAGATCGTCTCTTGCTACCAATACGGCAAGGAGAGCACCGCCGACTGGCTGGGCGGCCAGAACGCCGGTGTTCTCCACGCCAAGCGTGGTTGGCAGCTGCACCAGGCCGCCGGTGGTCCGGTCGCCGCCCCGATCTATGCGTCGATCGACGACGATCCCTCCTACGACCAGTACAAACAGCAGGTAGCGCCCTATCTTCGGGGCTGGGAATCCGTGCTCGGACGCCAGCGGGTCGGGGTTTACGCCAACTCGAAGACGATCGACTGGGCGCTGCAGGACGGCTTGGGCTCCTATTTCTGGCAGCACAACTGGGGCTCACCGAAGGGCGTGGCACACCCCGCCGCGCATTTGCATCAGGTCGAGATCGACAAGCGCAGCGTCGGCGGCGTCGTCGTCGACGTCAACCACATTCTCAAGCCGCAATTCGGCCAGTGGGACTGATCGCCGGCGTCCCCGGCCGCCGGCCCCCGTTCTCCAGCAAACTCCAATTTCGGGCTCCAGCGAACAGTTGTCCGCTGAAGCGCGCCCGATTCACGACGAGACGCCTCACCGTGCGCCGAAACAGGCCGAGATTTTTAACATAACAGTTACATAACAATACTGCCTTGATCTGCACTGTTATGGCTACTCAACCGTAACCACCTCCATGCAGGACGTTTATCCCGGGCGTCGCCTGCCGCGATTAAGTGGCGTGTTACCCACGACACTGCTACCCGCGCGTAGAACTCGCCAGTAACCGATCAGCACAGAAAATCGCTCAGATCCTTATGCGACTCTTATGGCACCGATGTCCTCGCTTCGGCGCTCGACCCATGGGTCGGTCCAGCGGCGGTACACCGGCTCAGCCGAGATTCGGCTGGGGCTCGACGGGGCTTGAAAAGACTTGTCGACATGCAGGCCGGCGCAGACCTGACACGCGGAACCAAGCGAGACGCAAACCAGCAGCACAGGGAGACACACAAGGTGACCATCCACGAGCACGACCGGGTGTCCGCTGACAGCGACGGGAATGCGCCGGAGGTCACCCACGCTGCGGATGCTCTGGTTGACCGTCTCACCGCTGGTGAGCCCTATGCGGTAGCGTTCGGCGGGCAGGGCAGCGCCTGGCTGGAGACCCTAGAAGAATTGGTGTCGTCGGCTGGGATCGAATCGGAATTGGCGACGCTGGTCGGCGAGGTCGACCTGCTGCTGGAGCCGGTCGCCAAAGAACTGGTCGTGGTGCGTCCGATCGGCTTCGAGCCGCTGCGCTGGGTGCGCGCGCTCGCGGCCGAAGACCCGGTTCCGTCGGCCAAGCAGCTGACCTCGGCGGCGGTGTCGGTGCCCGGCGTACTGCTGACGCAGATCGCCGCTGTGCGCGCCCTGGCGCGGCAGGGCATGGACCTCACCGCCACCGCGCCGGTGGCTGTCGTCGGGCATTCCCAAGGTGTCCTGGGTGTCGAATCGCTGAAATCAGCAGGGGCACAGGATATCCAGCTGCTGGCCTTGGCCCAGCTGATCGGTGCGGCCGGCACCCTGGTCGCCCGCCGACGCGGAATCTCGGTCCTCGGCGATCGGCCGCCGATGGTGTCGGTCAGCAACGCCGATCCCGAGCGCATCTACCGACTGCTCGAAGAGTTCTCCCAAGACGTCCGCACCGTGCTGCCGCCGGTGCTGTCCATCCGCAATGGCCGCCGTGCGGTCGTCATCACCGGCACCGCCGAGCAGCTGTCCCGCTTCGAGCTGTACTGCAAGCAGATCTCCGAGAAAGAGGAAGCCGACCGCAGGAACAAGGTGCGCGGCGGCGACATCTTCGCGCCGGTGTTCGAACCGGTGCAGGTGGAGGTGGGCTTCCACACTCCGCGGCTCGCCGATGGCATCGACATCGTTGGCGGCTGGGCCGAAAAGGTCGGCCTCGATGTGGAGCTGGCCCGCAAGATGACCGAGGCCATCTTGGTGCGCCAAGTCGACTGGGTGGACGAGATCCTCGGCGTGCACGAGGCCGGGGCGCGTTGGATCCTCGACCTGGGTCCGGGCGACATCTTGACCCGGCTCACCGCGCCGGTCGTCCGCGGCCTCGGTATCGGTATCATCCCCGCGGCGACGCGGGGTGGCCAGCGCAACCTGTTCACCGTCGGCGCTACCCCCGAAGTGGCCCGACCCTGGTCGAGTTATGCCCCGTCAGTGGTGCGACTGCCCGACGGCAGGGTCAAGCTCTCGACGAAATTCACCCGGCTCACCGGTCGCTCGCCGATTTTGCTGGCGGGTATGACCCCGACCACCGTCGACGCCAAGATCGTCGCCGCTGCCGCCAACGCGGGCCACTGGGCCGAGCTGGCCGGCGGCGGGCAGGTCACCGAACCGATCTTCGCCGACCGCATCCAGGAGCTCACCGGGTTGCTGGAGCCGGGCCGCACCTTCGAGTTCAACGCGCTGTTCCTCGACCCGTACTTGTGGAAGCTGCAGGTCGGTGGAAAGCGGTTGGTGCAGAAGGCCCGCCAGTCCGGCGCGCCGATCGACGGTGTGGTGATCAGCGCCGGTATCCCGGAGCTGGAAGAGGCCGTCGAGCTGATCGACGAGCTGGGCGGCATTGGCATCAGCCACGTCGTCTTCAAACCGGGCACCGTCGAGCAGATCCGCGCTGTCATCCGCATCGCGACCGAGGTGCCGACCAAACCGGTGATCATGCATATCGAGGGCGGACGCGCCGGCGGTCACCATTCCTGGGAAGACCTCGATGACCTGCTGCTGACCACCTACTCGGAGTTGCGCTCACGCGCCAACATCACCGTCTGCGTCGGCGGCGGCATCGGAACCCCGGAGCGGGCAGCCGAATACCTGTCCGGGCGCTGGGCGCAGGCGTACGGCTTCCCGTT
>JAFAQO010000067.1 GCA_019246375.1 Mycobacterium sp.
ACAGAGCCATATCGTAATTTTCCTCCTAGTCGTCAAACCCGGTCTGCCTGCGATAACGTCTGAAATCAAGTTCGATCGATGCACAGCGCTATCAGTTACGGTTAACACATATCCGCCACGTCGAAGCCCGTTCTACCTCCGCTCGACATCGGCAGCCTGGTCGACAGCTTCGAGATCGCCCTCAAGTCGGGCCGCTACTCCTCGTGAACGTTGGCGATCTACTTGTCCAGTATCCGGCTGTACCTCCAACGGTGTGCCGACAATGGGCACCCCGCGCAGATCCACCGGGGACAGGTGTCGGCATGGATCGCCGCAATGCTCGACGGCGGCGCACAGCCTACGACAGCGGCGGCGCGGCTGGCCGGCGTCCGCCCGTTCTCGATGTGGCTGGCCGCCGAGGGGGAGATTAACTCCGATCCGCTGCTACCGCTCAACGCGCCGAAGAGTGATGTGCCGATCACCGGCCACGCCGCGGTGTGCTAGGCGCTCATCGAGCAACTCGTCGCCTGACGACTCGACGGCTCGCCGCCGTGCTCACGGATTGAGCGACGATAGTCAAGTCAATGACGACGAGTTCACCATCGGCTGAAAGGCTGTCGAGTTCGGCGGAACACGGTTCTCGTACGACTTTTCAGATTGCATGGCTGATGCTTCGGATCGATTACAGGGTTTCGATCCCGCGCCACGCCATGCTTTGAGAAGCTGTCCGTCGAGGCGGAAGCAACGCTAGATGCTAGTGATCGGCTCCCGACTGTAGGCAACCGTCTTCGGCCGAGGGGCGGTGGGTCAATTGAAATAAGGGCGGAGTTTCGAGCCGTGTTATCGGCTGTGTGTTGTCGCCAAGCTCCGGTGCAATGTATGGCCGCTGTCCGGCTTGAGTGTGAAGGATCATTGTCGTCATCCTGTTTCGAGCGAAGCGCCTGCCTACGATCACCCGGCGGGGGTGCGAGCGCCGGGGCGGACCAAACCAAAAATAGGCATTGTAGGCATAATACCTACTTTTAGAATGATATGAAGTCTTCACAAGGATTAAAGTATTAACGGTTGGGTGACTTGGCGGAACTGGAGGCGGGCCGATATGGGCGGAATCTTCACCGCGCGCGACCGTCAGGAAACCACGGAAGCCTTGGCGAGGGCTCGCCGGTTTCGCACCAGGTGGTTCATCGCTGGTAGTGCCGGATTAGCGGTCATGGTCGCGATCGTGATCCCCGTGGTGCTCATCACCCGTCCGGGGTCGCCCCCACCGACGCACCCCTTGGACTCCATCCTGCTCACCGAGTACGAAATCAACACCATCATGGGCGCCTCCAACATGCAAACCGTGGAAGACGGCAATGGCCTCACGCCGAGCAGCATGGTTGAAGTGTCGCCGCAGGATTGCATAGGGGTGCTCTATCCCGGCGTGGACCAGACGTATCAGGTCAGCGGAATAAAGGACGTGGCCTGGAAAGTGATGGAGGAGCCGGGTGGTATGAAACGCGCCGGAGACGGCAATCATCACTTCGTCGACCAAGGTGTGGCGGCTTTTCCGCAGCACACCGACCGAGCCCTCGCGCATGTGCAGGCTTCGGCGAACCAATGGAAGACCTGCACCGGGCAAACCGTGACCGTAACCTACAGCGACAGCAGCAAATACATGTGGATCGTCGGAAACCTCACCAGTGATGCCCTGCCGATAACCCTGTCTTACACCCAGGAGGGCGGCCCCGGCTACGCGTGCCAGCGTGGGCTGAGCGCGGTGTCCAATATCGTCATCGACGTGAAGGCCTGCGGGGACCACATCACCGATGAGGCCAGCCGGATCGTCAACAAAATAGCCGCGAGCGTGGCGCACGCCCCTGCGTTCTAACACCAACTGGGCCTGGCCACTGAATGCTCACCGTCGGCTGAAATCCGCACGCGACATGCCAGGGAATCCAGCCGAGGAAACGAGAACCGACCGATGACAACGGAGCTCTACCTGATCCGCCACGGCGAGTCCGTCGCCAACGTTGAACCGATCATCGCCGGCATGCGAGGCGACATAGGGCTGACCGACCGCGGGCGCGAACAGGGCCGCCTCCTAGAACAACGGCTGCGGGCCGAGGAGCTGCGGGCAGACCAGCTCTACACCAGCACGCTGCCGCGGGCGTGGCAGACCGCCGAGTACGTCGCCCGGGCATTGCAACTTCCCGTACAGCCCGACGACGACCTGCACGAGGTGCGGCCCGGGGAAGCCGACGGCATGACGGTGGACGAGTGGCGCACCCGCTACCTGAGCCCCGGGCAATCCGCCGTTCGCGACCCATTCCAGGCCGTTTCCCCGGGTGGCGAGAGCTGGGTGGCCTTCCTCGCTCGCGCCGGCGCGGCGCTCGCCGCTCTGGTCGACCGCCATCCGGACCAGACGGTCGTCGCCGTGTGCCACGGCGGCGTCATCGAGGCGTCGTTTTACCTGGCGTTCGGGCTCGGCGGCACCGGCAACCGGGTCTCGTTCGCCCCGCTCAACACCAGCATCACGCGGTGGCGGCACCGGCGGGGGCCGGATGGGCGCCGTGAGTGGACGGTCGTCACCTTCAACGACGCTGGCCACCTCGCCGGCGCCCCGACGCCGACCGAGGCACCCAGGGACGCTGTGCCGACCCCGGCCAGCGAGGGCTGACGGCCGGCGAGCGAGCTTCCGGCCAGAAGAGAGAGGCTGGAAGCCGAAGCCGCGCAACTGCGGGAACAATTGGAGAACCTGCACCGAAGAGTGAGAGATTGTGCAAGCCGGGGTT
>JAFAQO010000081.1 GCA_019246375.1 Mycobacterium sp.
GCGGGCGGCTTGGCGGCCGCCGGCGTTGGCCACGGCGATGCTGTAGCGGTGCTGGCAGACGCTCCCGTGGAAGTCGCCCCCGCCGCCCAGGGCCTGTGGATGCGCGGTGCCAGTCTGACGATGTTGCACCAGCCCACGGCGCGGACCGACCTACGGTTGTGGTCTACCGAGACCGCCGCCGTAATCGAGGTAATCCAGGCCCGGACGGTGATCGTCTCCGACCCATTCATGGCCGCGGTGCCACTGCTGACCGGGCTCGGGATCCGGGTACTGACCGTCAATCAGCTGCTGAGCGGGGACCCAATCGATCCGATGGACACCAGCGAGGAGGACCTGGCGCTCATGCAGCTGACATCGGGCTCGACCGGCTCGCCGAAGGCCGTTCGGATCACGCACCGCAACGTGGTTTCTAATGCCGAAGCGATGTTCATGGGCGCACAGTACAACCTCGAAACTGACGTGATTGTGAGCTGGCTGCCGCTGTTCCACGACATGGGCATGACTGGCTTTTTGGCGGTGCCAATGTATTTCGGTGCCGAGCTGGTTCAGATCACCCCTACGGACTTCCTGCGCGACATACTGCTGTGGGCCAAGCTGATCGATAAGTACAAGGGCACCATGACCGCCGCCCCCAACTTCGCCTACTCGCTTTTCGCAAAACGGCTGCGCAAACACGCCAAGCCCGGTCAATTCGACCTGTCAACACTGCGGTGGGCGCTCTCGGGCGCGGAGCAGGTCGTACCCGCCGATGTCGAGGACCTTTGCGACGCGGGTGCGCCGTTCGGGCTACGTCCGGAGGCCATCGTGCCGGCCTACGGTATGGCCGAGAGCACCGTCGCGGTGTCGTTTTCCGAGTGCGGCGCCGGCCTGGCGGTCGATGAGGTTGACGCCGACCTGCTCGCGGTACTTCGCCACGCCGTTCCGGCCAGCAACGGCAAAACCCGTCGGCTTGCGTGTTTAGGCCCGCTACTTGAAGGCCTGGAAGCGCGCATCGTCGACGAAGACGCCAATGTGCTGCCCGCCCGAGGTGTGGGGGTAATCCAAGTGCGGGGTGAGCCGGTAACAACCGGCTACAACACGACGGCGGGACTTGTGCCGGCTCAGGATGAGCACGGGTGGTATGACACTGGAGACCTCGGCTATCTCACAGAAAAGGGTCACATCGTGGTGTGCGGCCGAGTCAAGGACGTCATTATTATGGCCGGCCGCAATATCTACCCGACCGACATTGAGCGGGCGGCGTGCCGCGTCGATGGTGTTCGCCAGGGTTGCGCGACTGCGGTGCGCCTGCATGCCGGGCATCGCCGGGAGACTTTTGCGGTCGTTGTCGAATCGACTGATTTCAAGGACTCCGGCGAAGTGCGCCGCATCCAGCGCCAGGTGGCCCACGAGGTAGTTGCAGAGGTCGACGTTCGACCGCGGAAGGTGACAGTGGTCGCGCCGGGGACTATTCCGAAAACACCTTCGGGCAAGCTGCGCCGGTCGTATGCGCTGTCGCTCGTAGCTTGATCTGGGTAGCCCAGGGCTGCCGCGCCACTCGTTGGCGCGGCGCGCGCCGTGCGACGGGGCCGCACGACTGCGGTGACGGCGGCCCATCGTTCGATGCCTGGGCCGGCTGTTCCGGCGCTGGCCCGGGTGACCGCGGATGTGCTCAAGCACCCTCGTCAAGAGCGATGTTGATTCGGCTCCGCCGGTGCCACCGGAGCGGGAACCGGTTGCGGCGGTGCCACCGGAGCAGCAACCGGCGGGCCGGCCGACGGCTGTTCGGCGGGGCCTCCCGGTGACGCGGCCGGCGGCGGTTCTTGCGCTGACGCTGGTGGCGGTCCAGCCGTCGCCGGGGTTGGTTTGACCGCGGCCGGGGGCGGAACGGGCGCCTGGACGACGTGGTGCGAGGCTGACGCTCGGACCAGCGGCTCGGCCGGTCCGGCTTCTTTATCCGAAGCAAGCCGCAAACCCACTGCCAGGGACACCGAAGCGACGAAGGTAACCGCGGCGGCAACCAGGACCGTCAGCGCGCCCACGTAGGAGATCGGGCGAGACCGCGCCCGCTCGAAGCTATGGCTGTCGACCGACTCGGGCAGTTGTGCGTCGCTGAAGCCCGCGCCTTGAGCCGATGCCAGGGCCGCACCGCGAGCAAGGGCCAACTCCGCTCCGCCTTGAGTAAAGACCGGGACCGGCAGCGCGTCGTCAAGCTGCGACGAGATCGCCTGCAAGTCCGCATCAGACCCGACGACAACGACGCCGTCGGGTTGCCAGCTGCTCCGGTCGAACACCTTGGCCAGCCACCGAACCAGAGCATCGCCGCCGCCGAACACGTGTTTGACGGCGGTCCGCTTCTCGCCGTCACAGATGTCGAGCATTACCACGGTCGACGACTGGTGGTCGAGGACACACACCGCCGTTTTGTCATAGCCGATGGCGGGCGCTAGCCCCCGCGCCAAAGTTTCGGCGGCTTGCACCAACCGCACCGGTACGACGTTGTCGAACCCGGCTGCTGTCAAAGTTTCGAACACCAGCGCCGCCTCGGCGGCTGCGTCGTCGCTCCATGTGACGGCAATGGCATGGAGTCGGCGAGCGCGCGCGTTCGCCGTCGCATCGGCATGCGACACCGCGGCGGTTACTTGCTTCGACGTTTTGACCGCTCGGAGCCCGCCGCCGGTGCGGGTGGCGAACTCGTCGTGATCCACGATGGTGCCGTCTGCGTCGCGTCCATCGACCAGAACCCACCCGACGGCGGTCGACGTCATTGACAGCCCGAGTACCGTGTCCAAATTCGCACCTCAATCGTGCCCCTACCTGCGGCGCGGCAGCCGCGCGCACCATCGAATCACCGTTGGTGCTGTGCTATGCGAGTGCCGGAACGGAACAGGGACAGCCTGGTTTACGTCGGCGTACCCGGGTGAGCCTGCGCGGGCGCCCCAACCCCGCGTGATCGGGTCCGGACCGTTCGTGCCAGGGGAAACGCAATGGTTGTTGCTGACTCCATGCATCGACGTAAATTTCCGGGCCGCGACGCCCGCGCTGGAACAGCCGAAACGACCAGGGGTTTGGCGCTGGCACGGTGGTGAGGCCGATACGGATTCGAGATGCTTTCGGCTCCCAATCGACATATCGACTGCCGCACGGTAAGTTTTGCCCCCGGGCACGCGTCCTGTAGGTTCTTGCGTGCCGCGCGACAGGCAGCGGCGCCGGAACGCATGACGGCATACGACAAGGGGCACAGTTTGATGACAGACGTTAGGCACAAGATGCGCGGCTGGGCGCGCCGTTTAATGGTTGGCACTGTCGCGGCCGCCGCACTGCCCGGCCTGGTCGGGCTGGTGGGAGGTGCCGCTACAGCGAACGCGTTCTCCCGTCCGGGTCTGCCGGTCGAGTACCTGCAGGTGCCGTCGGCGGCGATGGGCCGCGACATCAAGGTCCAGTTCCAAAGTGGAGGAGCCAACTCGCCGGCGGTGTACTTGCTGGACGGTTTGCGTGCACAGGACGACTACAACGGCTGGGACATCAACACGCCCGCGTTCGAGTGGTACTACCAGTCGGGGCTGTCGGTGGTCATGCCGGTCGGCGGGCAATCCAGCTTCTACACCGACTGGTACAGCCCGGCCTGCGGCAAGGCCGGCTGCTCGACCTACAAGTGGGAGACCTTCCTGACCAGCGAGCTACCCGGGTACCTGGCTTCGCAGAAGAGCGTCAAGTCGACCGGCAGCGCCGCGGTGGGCATCTCGATGTCCGGGTCGGCGGCGCTGATCTTGGCGATCTATCACCCGCAGCAGTTCATCTACGCCGGCTCACTATCGGCCCTAATGGACCCCTCCCAAGGGATGGGGCCCACGCTGGTCAACTTCGCGATGGGTGACGCCGGCGGCTACAAGGCCGACGCCATGTGGGGCCCGTCGAGTGACCCGGCCTGGCAGCGCAACGACCCGAGTCTCCATATCCCTGAGCTGGTCGGCAACAACACGCGCCTTTGGATCTACTCCGGTAACGGCACCCCGACCGAGTTAGGCGGTGCCAACATGCCCGCAGAGTTCCTGGAGAACTTTGTGCGCAGCAGCAACATCAAGTTTCAGGAGGCGTACAACGCCGCCGGCGGGCACAACGCGGTGTTCAACTTCCCCAGCGGCACACACAGCTGGGAATACTGGGGCGCCCAGTTGAACGGCATGAAGGGTGACCTGCAAAGCTCCCTGGGTGCTACCCCCGGCGGATCGGCCGGCTAAGAAACATAAGGTCAAGGGACTGCGCGTGACGGGAATCCGGCACGCGCAGTTCTTTATGCCTGCTTGCTCTTCCCGGCGAGCGGCCGACGCGCGCACAATTCTCAGTACACGCGACGGAAAGGGGTGTGTGCGATGAAGGCCGAGGTCGGCGATTATCTGGTGATCAAGGGCACGACCGTTGCACAGCCGGACCAGCGCGGGTTGATCACCGAGGTCCGGTCAACAGACGGGTCGCCGCCATATGTGGTGCAGTGGCTTGCCACCAGCCATGTGGCGACGGTGTTTCCCGGCCCGGATGCGCTCGTTGTTACCTCCGCAGAACTGGAGGATGCTGACGAACGAGCGCGGGCCCGAACTGCAAAAACGTAGCCGGGTCGCCGTCTGCTAAAGATCGCCCGGTTCTTGGTTCGGGCGACGGAGTCAGCGTGCGCCATCGATCTGGCCGTTGATATCGGTCCACGCGGTTGTGTCTTTGCGATGGTCGTTCATGTTCCGGCACTGGCCGTAGAGACGCACAACTCCCAGGTTCGGGTAATCGCGATCCCGGTAGATGATCGCGGTGACGTCGTCTCTGTACAGGGTTGTGCCGTACACATACCGGCTGGGTGGTATGCCCTTCTTCCAGCCGTGCTCGACCAGCGCCGCCGCGATTGTCTGGAAATATGTGTCGACGCGGACGTCGGCGGGCACCGCAAAGTTGAGATAAATCGCGCCCTGATACGGCGGGTCATCGTGATTCTTACAGGACATCAACAGATAACCTGCCTTGGGCTTGTGCAGTCCGGCAATCGTGACGATTTGCTTGGCCGACACGACCACTTGACTCTCGCTCTGATCGTCGGTGACCGGATTGGCGGGATGATCGAGGAAATCGGCGGGCGACGAGTGGAGCCTGCTCACCGACAAAAAGGATCCGCCAAGCAACAACGACACCGTCAGTGCGGCGGCTATCAGAGTCCGAGCAGCCGTCGAGCGATACCATTCCCGGCGATCGCCGGCAGTTGTCGAGCGCTCCTGTGTCTCATGCATCAGCGTCATCGGAACGAACCGCTCGTTCGACGGGACAATCGTCAACCAGGCTAACCGCAAAACAACGACCGCAGGCCGGTACCACTTCGAAGCGGCAATCCGTTACAAAACCGCATCGAGGCCCGTCGTGGCTGACCTGCTGCGCTCCCCCGCGTGTGTCGGCCAGCTTGACAGCGCACGCAGTGACGTCGCGCAACCACGCTAACCTGACACCCATCATGAGCGAGCGCTTTCTTCGGCCTCCAACTTGTATTGAGAGCCGTAGCCCGCGGCAGCGGCGCTCGATGAGGCGCTGGCAGCGGTAATGCCGTCCGCCGAGTGGGTAGATTATCCGCCCCGGCCGTGGTGCAAGCCCGCTCTTGTGTGGATGCCCTATTGCGATCAGAGTAAATACATGGCCGACGAGAAAATGATCGGAAATTGGATAGAAGGCTGTGCGGTACAACGGATCATGTTTCGCGACGGTCTTGTGCTGAACTTCGACGATTACAACGAACTCGTCATCTCGGCACCCATGCGGATGCGGCTTCCCGCCACAGACACCGTGCCGGCCGAGGTTGTCACGATCAACCCGAAAGACACCACAGTTCAGGAGCGGCCGCTCTTCGATTTCTCGGGCGCTACATGCACCGGCGTCGCCTGGTATGACACCGGAGATTTGCACCTGGAGTTTTCCGACGGCCACCAGATCGACGTGGCTCCCGACCCCCACGGAACCGCCTGGGAGCTGTACGGCAAGAGCCACGGCTATGCGGCCTGCCTGGCGCACGGAAAGGTTCGGGTTGTCCGACACGACATGCCCGACGACACCGGCAGCGATTGAATCAAGGCTTTCCCGTTTTGGTAGCCGCCCCTGGCAAAGGTGCGAAAGATAACGCAATGGCGCCACCGCCAGGTGTTGATCAGTAGTCGCCGGCAAAAAGCGATTGCTGCAATCCGGTAACTTTTCGGCCACCCCTGCCGAAATCCTGCGTATGAGAACCGCATGCAGATCACTGGCCAAGACCGGCGTCGCCGGACTACTCGTTGCGGCCGCAATGGCGCTGTCCTGCGCTGTCGCGAATGCTGATGGCCTCAACTGGGATGCCGTCGCGCAGTGTGAATCCGGCGGCAACTGGTCCGCCGACACCGGCAATGGTCATTACGGTGGACTGCAAATCAGCCAGGCCACTTGGGACGCCAACGGCGGCGTCGGCTCACCGGCGAATGCGACGCGCCAGCAGCAGATCACAGTCGCCAACCGAATCCTCGCCACCCAGGGACCAGGCGCGTGGCCCAAATGCGGCGCCAGTCGTGGCCTGCCTCCCACGAGTGCGGTTGTACCGGTCAACTATTTGCGCACGACAGTGAATCGACTTATTTCCCTATTCATGCCTCATTAGCGAAGATCAGCGTTTCTGGTCGCTGACCGGCACGCACATGCTTGGATCACCCCATGGAAGGCTCGGCGACGGTTCATATGGCGGCGCCCGCGGACAAAATCTGGAACCTGATCGCGGACGTCCGCAACACCGGACGGTTTTCCCCGGAGACCTTCGAGGCCGAATGGCTGGACGGCGCCACCGGCCCGGCCCTGGGCGCCCGGTTCCGCGGCCACGTCCGCCGAAACGGACGCGGCCCCGTCTACTGGACGACCTGCCAGGTCACAGAGTGCGAAGCCGGACGCGAATTCGCGTTC
>JAFAQO010000330.1 GCA_019246375.1 Mycobacterium sp.
GGCCCGCTGCACCGCTGCCGCGGTGTCGTCACCGATCGCCGAGAACCCCTGGCGACTGGCGGCGACGGCGTTCGCCTGTTCGAGGAGGTTGACGGCGTTGGTGGGCTTGCGGCCCCGCAGCTGCAACTCAGCGCGCAGATCGTTGAGCCGTTTCGGCGCTGCGCCGCGCAGCGCCTTGTACACCTTCGCCAGTAACTCTTCATCGGGACGCTGTGTGGTGAAAAACCTTGCGAGCGAGAGGTTTTCGGGACGGTAGAACAGCCGGGCAAGCGCCGCCTCGCAGTCGCGGCCGCCGCGACCGATCTGCTGGTAGTAGCTGTCCAGCGAGTCCGGTACCGAGGCGTGCACCACGAAGCGCACGTTTGGCTTGTCGATGCCCATACCGAACGCCGATGTCGCGGCCACGACGTCGTAGTCGTCGTCTTGGAAGCGGCGATGGACCTCGTCGCGCTCCGCCGACTTCAAACCGGCGTGGTAGGCGGCCGACGACACCCCGTTGTCGCGCAGCTCCGCGGCGTAGAACTCGGCGTCCTTGCGGGTCGCGGCGTACAGCAGCCCCGGGCCGTCGAGCTCGCTGACCGCGGCCACCACGGCGCCGTATTGTTCGGTGCCGTCCACGAAATGTTCGACCTCCAACCGCAGGTTGGGCCGATCAAAGCCGGTGGCGATCACGACCGGATCGCGCAACCGCAAATGCTCGACGATCTCGCGCCGGACCACCGGTGAAGCGGTGGCCGTCAGGCCCGCGACGGGCGGCCGGTTGAGCCGGTCGATCCCATCTGCGAGGCGCAGGTAGCTCGGTCGGAAGTCGTGGCCCCACGCCGACACGCAGTGCGCCTCGTCGACGACGACCAGAGACACGTCGACCGTGCGCAAATGCGCGATGACGTCGTCCTTGGTGAGCTGCTCGGGCGCCAGGAAAATGTATTCCGCTTCGTTTTGCTGCACCGCGTTCCAACTACGGTCGGTCTCGGCGGCGCGCTGGCTAGAGTTGATCGCCACCGCATCTGGCGCATCGAACCCTTCGAGCTGGGCGATCTGGTCCCGCTGAAGCGCAATTAACGGCGATATCACCAGGGTCACGCCGTCGATCAGGATCGCGGGGACTTGATAGATCCCGGATTTGCCTGATCCGGTCGGCATCACCGCCAGCACGTCGCGGCGGGCGAGGATCGCTTCCATCGCGTCGAGCTGCGCCGGGCGCAGTTGCTTCCAGCCGAAAACCCGGTCTGCTACCTGCTCGAGGTCGGCGCGTCGGCTCACCGATGCCCAATACCCCCGGGCCGCACCGCGAAACTCCTGGCTTCCGGTGCGTGCGGGAGGTCAGACTGGAGGTGATCATGACGCAACAGTTAGTGTTCGAGGCGCCGCGCCGCGCGTCGCCGCCCCGGCACCTGGCCGATCTGGACGCGGCAGGCCGCGCGGCAGCCGTCGCCGAGCTGGGCCTGCCGGCGTTTCGCGCCAAGCAGCTCGCGCACCAGTACTACGGCCGGCTGACCGCCGACCCGCGGCAGATGACCGATCTGCCCGCGGCTGTTCGCGACCAGGTCGCCGACGCCATGTTCCCGAAGCTGCTCACCACGGTGCGAGACGTCACCTGTGATGCCGGTCAAACCCGCAAGACGTTGTGGCGCGCGATGGACGGGACGACGTTCGAGTCGGTGCTGATGCGGTACCCGAAGCGCACTACCGTGTGCATCTCGTCGCAGGCCGGCTGCGGAATGGCGTGCCCGTTCTGCGCCACCGGGCAGGGCGGCCTGAACCGGAACCTGTCGACCGCGGAGATCGTCGAGCAGGTGCGCAACGCCGCTGCGGCGCTGCGGGACGACTGGGGTGACCGGTTGTCCAACGTGGTGTTCATGGGCATGGGGGAGCCGCTGGCCAACTACAACAGGGTGGTCGCGGCGGTGCACCGGATCACCGATCCGCCGCCGCACGGGTTCGGGATTTCGGCCCGCTCCGTGACGGTGTCGACGGTCGGACTGGCTCCGGCGATCCGCAAGCTTGCCGACGAACGACTCGCGGTGACGCTGGCCTTATCGCTGCACGCGCCCGACGACGAGTTGCGCGACACGCTGGTGCCGGTCAACGCCAAGTGGAAGATCGGCGCAGCGCTCGATGCTGCCCGCTACTATGCCGATTCGACCGGCCGGCGGGTATCGATCGAATACGCGCTGATCCGCGATGTCAACGACCAGCCCTGGCGGGCGGATTTGCTGGCCAAGTTGCTGCATCGCGCGCTTGGCCAGCTGGTGCATGTGAACGTGATCCCGCTCAATCCGACACCGGGCAGCCAATGGGACGCCAGCCCCGAACCGGTGCAGCGCGAGTTCGTCCGGCGGGTCCGTGCCAACGGGGTGCCCTGCACGGTACGTGATACCCGCGGCCGTGAAATCAGCGCCGCCTGCGGTCAGTTGGCCGCCGATGGGTAACCGCTGCTCTAGTCTGCATTCGTGAACCAGGGGCTGGTGGGCTTGGCGTTCGCTTCCGGATTGGTTGCAGCGCTGAACCCCTGCGGTTTCGCCATGCTGCCCGGCTACCTGCTTCTGGTGGTGCGTCGGGCGGACAGCGAGGGGCATCCGCTGGAAACGGCTGCGCCGACGGGGTTGGGCTCGGTTGCCCGCGCACTGGTGGCTACAGCGATGATGGCACTCGGGTTTTTAACCGTGTTCGGCGTTTTCGGCGCGCTCACCGTGTCGGCGGCTACGACGGTGCAGCGGTATCTGCCATATGTGACGGTACTGATCGGCATTGCGCTGGTGGGTATGGGTGTCTGGCTGCTCGCGGGCCGGGAACTGACCCTGGTGATGCCCAAATCGATTGCCGGGCAACGCGCTCCGACGGTTCAGCTGGGCTCGATGTACGGGTACGGCGTCAGTTATGCGGTCGCCTCGCTGTCCTGCACCGTCGGCCCGTTTCTGGCGGTCACCGCGGCCAGCCTACGCGGCGGCTCCCTTGCCGGAAGCGTGGTGGTCTACCTGGCCTACGTCACCGGCCTCACCCTCGTTGTCGGCGTGCTCGCTGTGGCCGCCGCTGCAGCGAGTTCGGCGGTGGCGGGCCATCTGCGGCGAACCTTGCCGTGGGTCAACCGGATCGGTGGGGCGCTGATGGTGCTGGTCGGGCTTTACGTCGGTTATTACGGCGTCTACGAGGTGCGTTCGCACCATGCCCGCCACCACGAGATGCACCACGAGGATTCGGTGATCCCTGGCGTTGGTCGCATGCAAAACGCGCTGGCCGACTGGGTGCACCAGCATGGCGCGTGGCCATGGCTGCTGGCGTTCGCCGCGCTGACGGCCGGCGTACTGAGCGGCGCCATATACCGACGCCTGCGACGGTAGCCCGCGGCCTACCGGAGCCAGCCCCGCCGGCGGCCCCACCAATCACGCCCGATGATGAAAAGCGCGACGGCGGCGAACCCGATCAGCCACCAGTCCTCGATGTGGCCGCTGTGATTACGAAACAGCATCATGGCCAGCAGGAATATGACGATGACCCCACCGGTGATGTGCCAGGTGCGGTAATTGATCCGGCTCCAGCCCCAGTGCGCGGACGGCACCTCGGCGGTCTCAAGCCTGGCGTTGCGCTCCACCTCAGTGCTGACCACAGCAGATCCTCCGGCTCCGGGTGATTACTTCGCCGCCATTCTGGCACATCGCCCCTCGTCGCCGTCCTCGCCAGGGCTGTCCCCGATGAAGCCGGCAGTTTGTACGGGTAGCGGTTGGGCCGGATGCGGCCAATGCCACCGCCCGGGGAATCAGTTACCGGTCTCAATAGGCGTCAGACGAGCACCCGTGTGGGCATCACCTTGGGCTTGACGCCGTAGCGTGGTCCCATGCCGTAGCCTCCTCGGGTGGCCGAGGCATACGCCGGCATACCGGCCGACACTGTGTTCATACCGCCACCCTCTTCTGCGGGGGCGGTCCAACCCGAGCCCGCCAGCGTTGCAGCAGCAGGCTCAGCCGGGGTGGCCGCGGACCAAGTGGCCGGCACCGATAATTTGCCGACTGGGGACGCCTGGCCCATAGTCGCCAGCACCGGGGCCCCACCCAAGCCCGCAGCACTCGCTGGGGCCGCACCAACCGGCCAGCCCGCGGTACCGAGACCGCCGAAGGCAGGGGGAAGACCTGCACCGATAAGACCCGCGTCATAGGTGTGCGCGTACAAAACCCCGGTCACGATGGAATTGAATCCGTTCCAGGCAGCCATGTCGACAATCCCGTTCGGGATATTCATCACGAAATTGTTGTTCAAAATATCGGCTAATGACGGCGGATCCGCCGCCGCGGCCAGCGGGGCGGCGAGTGATTGCGTCGTGCTGGGCAGGTTGGACACCAGCCCCGGCAGCCCGGCCGGTGTGCCGGTGCCGGCGGCTTGGGTGAGTGCGACGGCTTGCGCGCCGAGCCCGCCGGGATTGGTGGTCGGCGCCGGCGGGTCCAACGGGTTCAACGTCGCGGCGCGGGCCGACGAGCCCGCGTAGCCGTACATCGCGGCGGCGTCTTGGGCCCACATCTCGCCGTAGTGCGCCTCGGTGGCCGCGATCGCCGGCGCATTCTGACCCAGGACATTAGTCGCGATCAGCGCCATCAGTTCAGCGCGGTTGGCCGCCACCAGCGACGGTGGCACCGTCGTCGCGAACGCGTTCTCGTAGGCACCGACGGCCGCTTTGCATTGGCTGGCCGTCTGCTCGGCCTGCGCGGCGATCGTGTGCAACCACGCCACGTAGGGCGCGGCCGCGGCCGCCATCGACGCCGACGACGGACCCAGCCAGGAACCGCCGGTGAGCCCCGATATGACCGACGAGTAGGAGACCGCCGCGGAGTGCAGCTCGGCCGCCAGCTCGTCCCAGGCCGATGCTGCGGCCAGCAGCGATGCTGGCCCGGCCCCGGCATACATTCGCCCCGAATTGACCTCCGGCGGCAAAACCCCGAAATCCATCACTTCTCCTTGACAAGACACTGACGTTGCTGACGCAGACCGACCGGCTGACGGCTTCCTGCATGGACGCAGCAAGACGCTCAGCTCAAGGCGGGCTGGTGTTATCGCCGCGCGCCGAGGCCACCTCGGCAGAGCGCGCGGCTATTGACGTGGGCTGGTGTCGCCGGCCGTCATAGCACGGCTCGGCGCCAGCCGATCAGCGTCTGGATACGCAGAGATGTGTCAGAAGATCTTGACCGGAATGGGTCGTGGCGGGTGCACGACTGTGAGTCCCGTTCGGAAAGCACCACGAGGATGGCAACGAAATAGGCGATGGTGATGCCGCCGACAACGGCGCCACCCGCGACTGAGTCGGCG
>JAFAQO010000341.1 GCA_019246375.1 Mycobacterium sp.
GGACCCGACCCACTCAAAACGCGATGAACCCAACCAACCCCGGCACAGCCGCACACGATCTGCACTGACCCCACATGAGGAGCGACATGAATCCAGACGAGACAAACAATGCCACTGCCGTAACCCAGGACGTACTCGCGCATCACCTCGCATGCTTGGGCAAGCTCGACCTCGCGGGAACCATGGCCGACTACAGCGACGACTCGACCTTGTTCACACCCGATGGCTTATTACGCGGCTCAGCGGCCCTCCGGCGATTCTTCGCAGAGCTGTTCGAGGAGTTTGCGAAACCCGGCATGTCCTACGAACTACTCCGGCAGGAGGTCTTCTGCGACATCGCCTACATAGTGTGGACGGCCGAAACTGCAGACAATCGCTTCGAGGTCGCCACCGACACCTTCATCATCCAGAACGGAAAGATCGCAATCCAGACTTTTGCGGGCAAGGTCTCACCGAAACGCTGACGTCGGGTGACCCGACCCCACCGCTGTCTCTGATTTGTTTAGATGTGAGACGGCACCGCGGGTCGGTGCTCTTCGATGAGTGCACGCGCCATGTTTTGGGCGCGGTGGGCGGCGGCCAGGTCGCCTTCGGTGGCGGCGATCATGGCGCCCTTTGCCAGGATGTGTAAGGACCGGGCGAAGTCGTCGGTGTCGCGCAGTCCGGCGGCTTGGGCGCGCTGGCGCATGATGGTGCGCAGCTCCTCCATGTAGGCGATGCTGGCTTGCCCGGCCGGGTGGGCGGCCCCCATTTCGAGCAGCACCTTGATGAACGAACAGCCGTCATAGCCGTCCGCGTGGTGAAACCACTCGTGGAGCACGTCGAAGATCGCCAGCAGTTGGTCTTCGGGGGTGTTGCCCCGTAGTCGGGACTGCTCCTCGATGAGGTCATAGGTCCACAGTTGTTTGCGGCGCTGCAGCACCGCCAGCACCAGTTCGTCTTTGGACCCGAAGTGGCGATAGACCGTGGCTCGGGCCACCCCGGCGCGCTCGATCACCTCATCCATGCCCACCGCGCGAATACCCCGGCGGGTGAACAACTCATAGGCGGCAGCCACGATCCGTTCCCGCGCCGATGACCCGGGTCGTGTTCCCCGGACGTCCGGTATTGCCATACAGGAACCGTACCTCGCCGCGAACCGGCAGATAGAAAGAACGTTCTATCTTCTGTTACCATGAAGAGATAGAGGGGTCTGCCTTCAGCCACGTAGGGCGGGCAAGCGTTTGAGGCGCCGCAGGGAAGAACGACCATGGCCCTACCACGATCACAGCTTTCAGTTCCTCACGACGGTCGGGGTTTAACCATGCCGAAAACCGTTTTCGTCCAGGCAAACACGATCAGCATGCACGCGTCCCGCCGCGATCGCCGCGGCGGCAAACAGTTGCGCGTGCGTGACAACCCTCCAACACGGATTGTGACTGTCACTGGCGACATCGATGCCAGCAACGTCGGCCGCGTCAGCGACTACGTCGGTCGCTTAATGACGCCCGGCGGCGCCTTAGTCCTCGATCTCAGCATTGATGTCCTCAGCGTCGCGGGTTCTCGCGAAATCACCGAGATCGGCGAGCAATGTGCGGAAAACCGCATGGAATGGGCGCTGGTCAGTAGCAATGCTGTGCAGCTAATGCTTCGGCTCACTGACGCCAACCGCAGTCTTCCGGCGGTAGGTTCGCTCGCTGAGGCCCTGCAGCGGCTCAGACACTCCCCTCGGAGGTGGCGGCCATCCCGGCCGGTAACAGCGGCCCACCTCACCCGCTGCTAGGCCAATGGTCATCAACGTGCGAGACCTCGATTCCCTGGGATGTTGTGCGGTTGGGGTCTTGGCCCGGGAAGCGCAGCGGCGCCGGCGGCGCACATCAGCTTGTGCCTGGTCACTCACCAGCCGGTCGTGCCAACCGTGGCCGCCGGTGGGTTGCGCTGGGTGCTGCCGACCTATTCGACGATCGAGGCCGCGCTATCCGGCGCCCGGCTCAACGTGGGCAGTGGAGTTTACAGGAAAACGGAATTACGGGAAGAAATCGGAATTACGGGAAAGGAGCAGTCATGGGTGACACCTTTCACGACCCCGTCGACCATGTGAGGACGACGCGGTCACATGCGGGCGAGTCGCTAATCGATGTGATGAGCTGGCCGGGCTTTCTGTCGATCGTGGTGGGCGTGATCGCCGTCTTTAGGTGTCTTGTCGCGTTCGCCCACGGCCAGTGGAGTCTGGGCGTGACCACCGGCGTGATCGCGATCGCCGCGGTGACCCTCGGGTTGGTGTGGCTCGCGGTCGAGCACCGGCGGGGCCGCAGGATTGAGA
>JAFAQO010000188.1 GCA_019246375.1 Mycobacterium sp.
AGCACGATCACCAGCGATCCGATGATCACCGACGCCCGCTTCAGCCCCGGCAGCCGCATGTTGCGGATATCGAAGACGGTGCTCAATTCTGGCTACCTCCCGTCACGCCGCTACCTCCGGCGCCGCCGGGGTTGATGAACGGGGCCGGCAGCTGCTCGCCGGGTCCGGGTGGCGCCGCCGGTCCCGGCGGCAGGCCCGGCGCGAACGTCGACGGCGGCGGAGTCGGACCCGCCGGTGCCAAATTCTCCGTCCGCGAACCCGGTGGCGCGTTCGGCGGCAGCGGCACCGGAGTGCCCGGCAGGTCGGGCGGTGGGTCGCCTGGCCGCCCGGCGATCGGAATGCCCGGTCCCGGGCCTACACCGTGGGGGTTCGGCGGCGACGACAGGACGTCGGGCCCCCCTGGATAGGGGCCGCCTAACGGTCCGAAGGGACCTTGGTTTTGCGGCATGCCCGCGCACGGCAGCGGGTTATCCGGGCGCGGCAGAGCATCGAGGGGCGGCACATAGGAGCACGGTGATCCCGGTGCGACGCCCGGCCCCGGATGATCCGGCGTGCCCTCCAGCAGCGGCGGTGCCGGCGGTGGTGCGCCGTTGGGGAACCGGGTGCCGTTGGGGTCGGGCCAGCGGAACGCCGGCAGACCGGCGCTGCGCCAGAAGTCCTCGGGGTCGATACCACGCTTCTTGAACGCCGCATCCACCCACGGCTGCAGAATCCAGTACGGCAGCAGGTTGGCCAGGGCCACCTTGAAGTACGGTCCCGCGGCGATGCTTTCGTTGATCGACGCGGCGAATTTGCCAACAGTTGTCAGCGCGTCGGACAAGTCGTTCTTGCGCTCGACCAGAATGTCGCTGACCGTGCGCAACTGTTCCAGCACGTGGTTCAGGTTGGGGTTGTTGTTGATCAGCATCTGCACCTGGGCCGAGAACGACGAAACGTTGCCCAGCAGGGCGTCGATGGCCTGCCCGCGTGCGTTGAACGCGGCCAGCAGTGTCTTGGCGTTGACCAACAGCTTGTCGACCTGCTCGCTGCGGTTGCCCAGCACGCCGGCCACCTGGTTTGCCTGGGCCAGTAGATGCTTGATTTCCTCGTCACGTTTGCCGATCGTGTCGGAGAACCTGGCCACCCCGTCGAGCGCGGCGCTCAGATGCGGGTAGGTCTGATCGATGGTCTGCGACAAAACATTCAACGACTGTTTGACCGTGTCGATGTCCCAGCCGGAGGCAGCCTTGGTGACGTCGAAGAATGCGTCGTAGATCTGGTAAGGAGTGGTGCTTTGGCCCAGCGGCAACGTCGCGTTCGGACGCAACATCTGCGTGCCCCGCGGCTCAACCTCGAGCACCTTCTTACCCAGGATGGTGTCGGTGCGGATCGCCAGTCGACTTTCAGAGCCGATCGGTTTGCCGCCGGTCGTGAACTTCATCACGATGTGGTCGCCGTCGATTTTGATCGCTTGTAGCACTCCGACATCCACGCCGGCGATGCGGACCTTGTCGCCTTTGTTCATATTGCCGGTGTCCGGGAACTGTCCGTAGTAGGCCGGCGAGGCGAACAACATCGGGACACTGGTCATGGTTTGGCCGAACGCAATGACGAGCAGCACCACGGTCAGGCCCATGAGCCCGATCCGCATTCGGTTGGGTGGTTCCAGCGATCTCATTGCGGTGTGCACCTACCCGTCGACTGCTGCCAGACCCGAACCGTGCGGACCGGGCCGCCGGCCTGCAATCCGTTGAGCTTGAGCGTGACGTCGCACGCGTAGAAGTTCACCCAGTCGCCGTAGAGGCCGATCGAGCGCCCGATAAGGTTTAACGTGCTCGGAACCCGGCGGATCAGATCGTTGAGCTGATCACGTTGATCGATGAGCGGCTGCTGCACAGCGTCGAGGTAGTTCAGGGTTTTGTGCAACAGAGTTTGGTTATCGGCCAGCACGTCGGCCACCGTTCCGGCGCCGTTGCTGATGTTCGCGACGCCGGTGGCCAACTCGTCGGCGTGGTTCTTGAGTCCGGTGATCAGCACTTCGAAGTTGTTGATGGTCTGGTCGAAGTCCTTGCGATGCCGAACGGTGGTGTCCAGCACGATGTTCAGGTTCTTGATCACCTCACCGATCGCCTGGTCGCGCTCGGCGAGGCGGGAGGTCAGTTGCGCGGTCTGCTCCAAGATGTCGCTGATCGTTCCGCCCTGTCCCTGGAACACGGTGATGATTGCCGATGCGATGTTGTTGACCTTTTGCGGATCCAGCGCCCGAAACAGCGGCTGGAAACCCCCGATCAGCGCGTCGAGATCCAGGGCCGGCGATGTGCGCGACGCCGGGATGAAGCCGCCCGACGGCAAGACCCTGTCGGCGCCCTCGCCCTGGCCCCGTTTGAGTTCCATGTAGCGGTTGCCGATCAGGTCGAGGTAGCGGATTTGCGCGGTCGTCGACTGATACAGTGGCACCCCCCGGTTCACGTCGAATTTGACCTGCACCCGATGGCCATCGTTGACCAGCTTTACATCTTTGACCTTGCCGACCTCGACGCCTGAGGCGCGGACGAATTGGCCTGACCGCAGGCCGCTGACATTGGTGAACTCCGCTGTGTAGCTGTTCGTTCGGTCAAAGCGCATCTGACCGAACACCACGACAATGGCCACGGTGAAGAACAGCAGCACCACCGAGAAGATGCCGAGTCTGATAAGGGTGCCTCTGATTTTCATGGGTTGATCGTGTTATCCCCTACTTGACGGCCCCACACGTATTCGATGGCGTAGGGCGAACCGGTATCGATGTGGTTGTACGGTGCCAGGTTGGCCCCGGTGTCCATCACCATGTACGGCGCAGGCCAGAAATCACGGGTGATCGATTGCCAGCAGCCGGGCGCACCACCGGGTCCCCCCCTGGCGTTCACCCGCGGCAGATTCTCCGGATAGACATAGGGATTCGGCGCCCCGCCTACCAGTCCCGCCAGCCCTCCGACCTGTGAGAGTAGGAGTGGCACGATGCCGGGGCCTACTGCGAGTCCCGCCCCGGATAACAGCTCGGCAGTGTCTCGCAGCGAGTAGCCGTTACTGCCGCCCGTCGTCGCGGCGACCTTGGGCTCAACGTCGTGGAAGTTCCGGATGGTGCAGTAGAGCTCGGGGCTGTAGGTGTCGAGCAGTTGGGCGGTCGGCTTCAGGTCGGCGGCCCCCCGAACTAGATATGGCCCGCCCCGCTCGATGATGTCGGCGCCGGTGTTGCCGAACCCGACCGCCGACAGCAGCGCAGCGTCGAGGTTGTTTTCTTGCTGATGGATCGTGCGTGCCGTGACGTCCGCATTGTTGAGGAACTCCCACAGATCCGGCGCCGCGTTGGCGTAGACGTCACCGAGCGCCGCCAACTGCTGGATGTCACGACGAACCTGTGGCTGCC
>JAFAQO010000293.1 GCA_019246375.1 Mycobacterium sp.
TTGCGTGGATGCTCCGAACACCCAACGCAAGGTGCTGCTGGCCTCCCCGCGCGGATACTGCGCCGGGGTCGACCGCGCAGTGCAGACAGTCGAGCGAGCCCTCGAAATTCACGGTGCGCCGGTCTACGTGCGGCATGAGATCGTGCACAACCGGCATGTGGTGGACACTCTCGCCAGGGCCGGCGCAGTGTTCGTCGACGAGACCGACGAAGTTCCCGAAGGCGCGATCGTGGTGTTCTCCGCGCACGGTGTGGCACCGAGCGTGCACGCGTCGGCAGCCGAGCGGGACCTGCAGGTCATCGACGCGACGTGCCCGTTGGTCACCAAGGTGCATAACGAGGCCAAGCGTTTCGCCAGGGACGACTACGACATCCTGCTGATCGGTCACGAGGGCCACGAGGAGGTCATCGGAACCGCGGGTGAGGCCCCCGAGCATGTGCAGCTGGTCGACGGGCCCGGCGCCGTGGACCGGGTGACGGTCCGCGACGAGAACAAGGTGATCTGGTTATCGCAGACCACGCTGTCCGTCGACGAGACCATGCAGACCGTGGAGCGGCTGCGTGAGCGCTTTCCGGAACTGCAGGATCCGCCCAGCGACGACATCTGCTACGCGACCCAGAACCGGCAGGTCGCCGTCAAAGCCATGGCGCCGGAGTGTGAACTGGTCATCGTCGTCGGCTCCACCAACTCATCGAACTCGGTGCGGTTGGTCGAGGTCGCGCTGGGTGCCGGTGCTCCGGCCGCGCACCTGATCGATTATGCCGACGACATCGATCCGGCTTGGCTGGACGACGTGACCACGGTGGGGCTCACTTCCGGTGCTTCGGTTCCCGAGGTGCTGGTGCGCGGTGTGCTGGAGCGGCTGGCCGAATACGGCTTCGACGTGGTGCAGCCGGTGACGACGGCCAATGAGACGCTGGTGTTCGCGCTACCGCGGGAGATCCGCCCAACGCGCCGCTGACTTTACGTCTGGTGACCGGGCGAGGCCCGGCGAACACCGCGGCAAGTCCTCAAATGTCGTATTCCCAGGCCTCCGCCGCCGAGCTCCGTGATCCGCGCGAATGTCCCGCTCCCCGATAGCGCACCCCTGAGATGGGGTGGTGGATGGTATTTGCGCCGTTGGCCGCTTCTGACTTAGGTCGACGGCGCGGCTCGTATGGTGGGAAGGGCTCGGGAGGCTGCACCTGTTCGTCCGGATAAAACCGGCTGCCGCGGGCGGTCGGCCGGCCGCGGCGCACGTGCGCGTCGCGACGGATCTCCCGCGGCAGCTGACTCCGCAAATCCGGATCGCGGGGCGGCCTGGCTCGGCGGCGCGTCAGCGCGGGCGGTTCAGCGACAGCTTCCACGTCGCTGGCGAGTGTGGAGCGCCGGCGCCTGGGCCGCTCGACTGGGGATTCGGGCTGGTCGTCCAGCGGCGGCCGGCCACGCCGGGAGCGGGTCGAAGCGGAACGCCTGGTGGGCCGAGCGCCGCCGGCCGACGCAGCGGTTTTCGGCGCACGACTCACCGCGTGAGCCCGCCGCCGCGGCTTTGGCGCCGCCTCCTCGACTTCATCGGCCGAATGGCGGCCCCAGACCGCGGCAAATATGGCGGCGATGCGGCCTATGCGACCACCGGCGTCAGCTGTGCCATCGTCGTTCGCTTTGGCGCCGGCGCGGGCCGCTGCGTCGACATACCACCGGAACATGCCGATCAGCAGCACGCCGGCCGAGGTGAACAGCATCAGCGGGAAGCGCTCGATCAGTGGGTAGCCGTAGTTGATCAGGATGTCTTTGACGCCGCCAATTTTGGCTCCGTGGAACAGCCAGTACGCGCCGGGCACCGCACAGAACAGGATCAGCGGCGGCTGAATGATCGCGGTGAAAACTCCCGACTGCCGTACCGCCAGCACCGCAAATACGCAGCCCATGAAATACAGGGCGGCGAATACATGAGTTAACTCTTTGGTGCCCGACCACGCGTCGAAGCCGAAGCCGATTGCGGTCGCGGTCATCGCGATAACCACGGCTGCCCACCACGGCACGCCGGGAAGGCTGGGGTAGATCGAGCGACGACTTGCCGGGACTGTCGACTTCGCTCGCTGTTCTGCCACACGTTGACCGTACCGGCTCTGCGCCAAAAGCCGCGGATATACCTGGCAGCATGCCGTGGCGTGCCACGTCCGAGGCGTCCGCGCGCGGACAGCTCGGCACCGGCGCTTCTCTAGACTTGGCTTCCTGTGAGCTTGAGTCTGGGGATCGTGGGTTTGCCGAATGTCGGCAAGTCGACGCTGTTCAACGCGCTGACCCGGATCAACGTGGTGGCCGCCAACTATCCGTTCGCCACAATCGAACCGAACGAAGGTGTGGTGTCGCTGCCCGACCCGCGGCTAGCCAAGCTGGCGGAAATTTTCCATTCCGAGCGGATTGTTCCGGCGCCGGTGACGTTCGTCGACATCGCCGGCCTGGTTAAGGGCGCGTCTGAAGGCGCTGGGCTGGGCAACAAGTTTCTGGCCAACGTCCGCGAATGTGACGCGATCTGCCAGGTGGTGCGGGTGTTTTCGGACGATGACGTGGCACATGTGGGCGGCCAGTTGGACCCCAAATCCGATATCGAAGTCATCAATACCGAGTTGATGCTGGCCGATCTGCAGACCTTGGAGCGTGCCGTGCCGAGGCTGGAAAAGGAAGCCCGGAACAACAAAGAACGCAAGCCGGTCTATGAGGCGGCCGTGGCCGCCGAAGAGGTGCTCAACGGCGGGACGACGCTCTTCGCCGCTGAGCTGGACGCGTCCCTTCTGCGTGAGCTGAACTTGCTGACCACCAAGCCGTTCCTTTATGTGTTCAACGCCGACGAAGCGGTGCTGACGGACGCTGCGCGGGTCGCAGAGCTGCGCGAGCTGGTAGCGCCCGCCGACGCCGTCTTTCTCGACGCCAAAATTGAATCCGAGCTGGTTGAGCTGGACGACGAGTCTGCCGCCGAGCTGCTCGAGTCGATCGGGCAGACCGAGCGAGGTTTGGAT
>JAFAQO010000383.1 GCA_019246375.1 Mycobacterium sp.
CGATAACGTGGCGGTATGGCTGAGCACTTCGACGTCGTCATCGTGGGAGCCGGCATTTCCGGCGTGAGCGCCGCCTGGCACTTGCAGGACCGCTGCCAGACCAAGAGCTACGTCGTGCTGGAAAAGCGGGGCGACATGGGTGGAACCTGGAATCTGTTCCGGTACCCCGGCATCCGCTCTGACTCCGACATGTACACGTTGGGCTTTCGCTTCCGGCCGTGGACAGGGAGCCAGGCCATCGCCGATGGCAAGCCGATCCTCGACTACATCAAGAGCACCGCGGCGGTGTACGGCATCGACAAGCACATCCGGTTCAACCACAAGGTTGTCGGCGCCGACTGGTCGAGCGCCGACAACCGCTGGACCCTACGCATCGACACCGGCGGAACCACAAAGGAGATCTCCTGCTCGTTTCTGTTCCTCTGCAGTGGCTACTACAACTACGAGCAGGGCTACTCCCCGAAGTTCCCGGGATCCGAGGACTTCACCGGCCCGATCATCCACCCGCAGCACTGGCCAGAAGATATCGACTACACGGACAAGAATGTCGTCGTGATCGGCAGCGGTTCCACCTCGGTCACTTTGGTTCCGGCCCTGGCCAATTCGGGCGCCAAACATGTCACGATGCTGCAGCGCTCCCCGACCTACATCATCTCCCAGCCCGACCAGGATCCGATCGCCGCCGCGCTCAACCGCTGGCTGCCGAAGGACAAGGCCTACCCGATCGTTCGGTGGAAGAACGTGGTCCTGCAGGTGGCGCTTTACCAGGCCTGTCAGCGGTGGCCGCAGCGTTTGCGGAAGATCCTGATGGCTTTGGTCAAGCGCCAGCTGCCCAAGGGGTATGACGTCGAAAGGCACTTCGGTCCGCGATACAACCCTTGGGATCAGCGGCTGTGCGTAGTGCCCAACGGCGACCTGTTCCGCAGCATCCGGGACGGGAAAACCGAGGTGGTCACCGACACCATCGAGCGGTTCACCGCGACCGGCATCAAGCTCGCATCCGGTCGCGACCTTCCCGCCGACATCATCGTCACGGCGACGGGATTGGACCTGCAGCTCTTCGGGGGCGCCACCGGCACCATCGACGGGGAGCCCGTGGACCTGACCCAGACGATGGCCTACAAGGGCATGATGCTGTCGGGTCTGCCCAACATGGCCTACACGGTCGGCTACACCAATATTGGGTGGACGCTGAAGGCCGACCTGGTGTCGGAGTTCGTCTGCCGTCTTCTGAATTACATGGACGCCAACGGATTTGACACGGTAGTGGCCGAGCATCCGGGCGCCGACGTCGATGAGCGACCGTTCATGGAGTTCACGCCCGGTTACGTGCTGCGCAAACTCGACGAGCTGCCCAAGCAGGGCTCACGCAAGCCGTGGCGGCTGAACCAGAACTACCTGCTCGACGTGCGGCTGATCCGACACGGCAAAGTCGCGGACGAAGGCTTGCGGTTCGCTAAAAAGCCTGCCGCGCTGGCGGCATAGATCGCCGCAGATCTGCCTCCAGCTAGCCACCTGGTTCTTCAGGCGGCGGTGGCGCTGGCAGTCCCACCGTAATCGGTGGCAGTCCAGGAATCTGGATGACCTGTGGATTTGGCGGCGGGGGAGGCTCTGGGGCAACCGCAACGGGCTCCGGCTGACGAATCGGCGCGCGCTGCACCGGAACCGGCGGCGGCAGCGGTGCCGGCGCAATCCCGTTGCTGACGGTGAGCGTGATGATCGACCCCGGGATGATTTCACCGTTCGGGGTGGTTCCCACCACGGCACCATCAGGCGCGTCGCTGTTGACCCAATTGGGCTGGTCGGCGACCTGGAAACCGGCGTCTTTGAGGCGCTGACGCGCCGCGTCCAGCTTCAGGCCGGACACATCGGGTACCCGGCCGCCCGATGCGCCGTCGACGTAGCGCGGATCGGTTGGCGGCAGATGCACTTCGCCGAAGTCGGTGGCGAGAGGCTTCATAGCCTCGAACCACGTGCGAGCGGGCTCGCTACCGCCATACAAGTCACCCCTGCCGCACCTGCGCAGCGGGAATGAACAGATGCCCGAGGGTGCGCCGATGTCGTCGAAGATGTAGTTCGCCGCCGCGTACTGGTTGGTGAAGCCGACAAATCCCGACGATCGATGCGACTCAGTGGTGCCGGTCTTGCTCGACAGCGGCAGGTTCCAATTCACTGTGGCGGCCGAGCCCGCTGCCGTGCCGGCGCCCTGGTCGTCCTTGCTTAAGGCGTTCGCGAGCGTGTTCGCCAGTCCTTCCGGCACCACCTGCTCACAGGCTTCGGGGGTCACGGACACCTTGTTGCCCTTGCGGTTGACGATCTTGGCTACCGGGCTCGGCGGGCACCACATGCCGCCGGACGCGAGGGTCGCCGCCACATTAGCGAGCTCCAGCGCGTTGAGTTGGAATGGACCCAAAGTGAACGAGCCCATGTTCTCTTGCTTGATCAAGTCGGCCAAGCTTTCATTGCCTGTCGGGTCGTAGGCGCGCGCCGTTCCCGGAATCGCGTAGGACCGCAACCCCAGCCGGACCGCCATGTCGACCGCCCGCGGCACCCCGATGAGCTGGATCAGCCGCGCGAACGCGGTATTCGGCGAGGTGGCCAGTGCATCGGTGACATTCATCGAACCGCGGTAGCGGCCCGCGTTTGCCACGCACCAGGTTTCCTTCGGACAGCCGGGCGTATCGCTGCTGCCCATGCCTTTGGCTGAGAAGTAGCCCGGCACCTGCAGCTGAGTGTTAATACCCATGCCCATGTCTAAGGCCGCCGCGGTGGTGAAGATCTTGAAGATGGAGCCTGCCCCATCACCGACGAGTGAAAAGGGCTGCGGCTGCACCGTTTCCTGAGCGTCGCTGTTGAGGCCATAGGTGCGATTGCTGGCCATCGCGACCACCCGATGCGCTTCCTTACCGGGCCTGATCACGCTCATCACGCTGGCGATGCCGTCGAGCGTCGGGCTGGCGAACTTGCCGATGGCCTGCTTGACCGACGCCTGCACCTTCGGGTCCAGCGTCGTGTGGATCAGATAACCGCCGCGGGCAACTTGCTCCCTGCTGATGCCGGTCCGCGCGAGGTATTCCAGCACATAGTCACAAAAGAAGCCGAGATCGCCGGCGGCGAGGCAGCCACGCGGCAGCTCATTCGGGTGTGGTAGCACGCCCAGTGGCTCGGCTTTGGCGGCATTCAACTCGCCGGAGTACTGTGGGAAGTTGTCGATCATGGTGTCCAACACCACGTTTCGCCGCTGCAGCGCCCCCTCGGGGTTGGTGTAAGGGTCGAGCGCACTCGTCTCCTTCAGGATGCCGGCCAGCAGCGCGGCCTGCTGCCAGTTCAGCTGCGAGGCGTTGATGCCGAAGTAGGTCTGAGCGGCATCCTGCACACCGAACGCGCCGTTGCCGAACGACACCAAGTTGAGGTAGCGGGTGAGAATCTCCGCTTTAGAGAAGGTCTTGTCGAGCTTCAGCGCAATGCGGATCTCGCGCAGTTTGCGCGCCGGCGTGGTCTCCACAGCGGCTCGCCTCTCGGAGTCGGTCTGCGCGGCCACCAGCAACTGGAAGTTCTTGACGTACTGCTGTTCGATGGTCGATCCGCCGCGGGTGTCGAGGTTGCCCGACAGGTAGCCGGACAGCCCGGTCAGCGTGCCCGGCCAGTCCACCCCGTTGTGCTCCGAGAACCGCTTGTCCTCGATCGATACGGCGGCCAGCTTCATGGTGTCGGCGATCTGGTCGGTGGGGACCTCGAACCGCCGCTGAGAATACAACCAGGCGATCGGCTTTCCCGCGGCGTCGAGCATCGTCGAGACCTGCGGGGCGTCACCTTCGAGGACTTGTGCGGACTCGTCGGCGACGACGTCGGAAGCGCGGTTGGACAAGAACCCGATACCGCCCGCGACTGGAAACATCGCTGCCGCCGCCACCAGCCCGGCCAACAGGCAGTACCCCGCCAGCCTTCCGAGCATTGGCCAATTCGCGCGGTCCAACATACCTAAAAGTATCCGCGGCCCCCCGCCGAGATTGCAGCGAATTTACACAACCGATTGCCTTTGATAGCAAGGTGTTACATGTAACCGCGCGGCGAGTGCTGCGGACGGCCCTCGCTTACTCTCGACCCGGACGCCACTTGGACGTCCGCCAGCGGGTAGGAGGCTTGGGCAGGCTATGTCGAATGTGGAGAGCGACGAATCCTCGGCGGGCTCGGCGGCGAGGTTCGAACCCGATGACGGCTGGGTGCCCGCTGATCAACGATTGTTCGGCCTGGATCGGCGCACGATAGCGCCCACGTTGACAGTATTCGCGTTGGCCTTCGTGATGTCGGTGGTCTTGCCGCTCGTCAACGCAGCAGTTCCCTATCACGACAAAGTCAAAGCCGGCGATGTCCTCGAGCTCCGAGGCGAGGTGACCTTCGTTCCGCAGACCGGCTGGGGGATCACGTCGGGTGTGCGCGCCGGTCGTGCCCCATTGTCGGGTGAATATCCCGACCACGCGACCGTCGTGAACGCGGACGTGACTTTCACGGTCCGCTCGGCGCCGTTTCACGGAGACGCCAACGCACTGCTCGACCAGATCGAAACGACGTCCGACGCGCTGAACCGTGGTCGCGGCATCCATGTGACCGGTCAGCACACCACGATCGTCACCGATGAGGGCAAGGAGGGTACGACAGCGCGGATCACCGGACCGCAGAAAGGCGGCGTCATCGCCGCGTTCGTGTTCGATGGGCGCGGCGTGGAGGCCGTGGCGACCGGACGGTCCGATAGTGGCCCGCAGCGCACGGCGGACGTCTTCGAGATGATCCGCAGCATCAGCCGTGGCGGACAGGGGAAGCAGTGACAACGACGATCACCGACCTCGATCGGGCCCGCGACACCGCGCTGGACCTCTCCGGCTGGGGCAGGAGGTTCAGCTTTTACCAGCCACGCAACTTCGCGTTCTGGGGATACCTGGTGCTGGTCGCGACGGGCGCGTTTGCCTTCGGCTCCAAGCTCATCCGCGAGTACAACGCCTATGCCCAAGCGATCGGACTGGCGGTGACCTTATTTGCGATCTACGCCGCGCTGTTCTGGTGGTTCACCGTGCACATCGACCGTTACGCCAAACTCCCCGTCAAGCTCATGGTCGTCGCATTTTTGTGGGGAGGCTTCGCTGCTCCCTGGAGCATGGCGGCGAACGCCAACGACGCAATCCTCGCCCTGTACGCGAAAGCCTTCGGCCAGGCGTGGGCACTGGACTGGGGTGCGGGGCTGGCGGCGCCGTTCACCGAGGAACCGGCAAAGGGTTCTGGCTTGCTGCTGCTGATCGCGTTGGCGCCGCGGCAGGTGCGCACCGCATTCGACGGGTTCATCCTGGGTGCGTTCATCGGTCTGGGATTCCAGATCATCGAAGACATCGCCTACGCGATGACGTCGGCCGGCTCTCAGTTCGGCGCGAATCAGGTGGGAGCATCGATGGGCACCATCGTGGTCCGAATGGTCAGCGGGGTCGGCGCGCATATCGTCTACAGCGCGATCTTCTGCGCCGGTCTGATCTATCTACTCGGACGGCCCGCTGAACCCCGGCGGATCGGGCGG
>JAFAQO010000385.1 GCA_019246375.1 Mycobacterium sp.
CGCTCGGCTGAACGGGAAATGCGCAGCACTGCTGCGGATTTGCGCAGCACCCTGACCGCCGGCTCGGTCATGTCGGCCAGCGCCTCGACGGAATCCTCGTCGACACGGTCGGTGACCCACTCCAGGTCGTCCACCACGCGCACCAGCGCCCGGCTGCCCGCGGTCAATCCCACCGGGCGGAAGTCGGCACCGAGGAAGCTGGCCCGAAGCGCGTTCATCGCGGCGGTCACGTCCGCCACGGATGCGGTGCCGTCCAGCCGATCCGCGATGGCGGCACACACCTGCGCGGCGTGCCTGCGAAGCTCATCGTGGTGACGGGGCCGCAGCAGGAACAGAGACGCCGGCACGCAGATCGCCAGCGCGATCGCCCAGCCCAGCAGCCGGTCGGGTATCGGGCCGGGCGGGGTGCAGGCCGGCAGCACGAACGTCAGCAAGGTGGCCCGCTGTCCGGCGGCAATCGTCTCGGACAGCACCCCGGCGAACGTCACCACCACACCGAGGGCAAACATCGCGGTGACCGAAAGCCACGGCAACGGAGAGACGAGCGTGCCGAGGGTGATCAGAACCGTGCCGTTGCAGCCCAGGCCCGCGTAGGCGAGCGCCCGGTTCGGCCGGTTGCCGGGGAAATCGGCGATCACCATTAAGGCGAACGACCCGAAAATAGCGAATAACGGCGTCTGCGAGCCGCCCAGCCCAAAGCTGGCCGCCGCCGCGATCGGCACGGCGATCGCGGCCCGAACCGCGCGCCGCAGGCCGTCGCGCTCGGGATCGCGTGCCTTTAACCGGTGCAGCGCACGGCGAACGGGATTGCGCCCGGCCATCCGGCGCGTGCTCAGGCCTGCCGGGCGATCGTGGCGAACCGGCCCGCGTCCAGGCAGTCCAGCAGCTGGCCGGCGATCCATTTCAGTCCGACCTTGTCCTTCGGCAACGTGCACTGCTCGAACCCGATCAGCAGATACAGCGCCCAGTCGGCGAACACCTGGGCTTGACGTGCGTCCTGCAGGATCTGCAGTGCCGACTGCCGCATGATGTCGTGGCGGGCCTGGTCGACCTGCTCCTGGGCGGCGTGCACGTGGGAATCGAGGCTGCTCCAGCTGCGAATGGCCGCCTCCGCACCGTGCGGCAGGTTCAACCCGTTATGGATCAACCGGTCGATGCGCCGTCGGGGATCGGGCACGTGGCGACAGCAGTCCACCAATTCGCTGGCGCTGACCTGCTTCCAGTGGTCGACCAGCTCATGGGTGAAGTCCGGCCAATTGCTGAAGTAGTGGTAGAACGACCCACTGGTGACCCCGAGGCGCCCGCACACCTCGGCCAGCTTCAATCCGCCATAGCCAAGGTCCGACAACACATCGAGGCCCGTTTCGAAGTACGCCTCGCGAGATAGACCGGACGCCATGTCAGGGACGATAACCGAAAACCGATCAAGCTAATCTCGAGGGAGATTTGTGGTGGCGCGTTATGCGCGCACACCGGCGATTAACCCCCGGGTAAATCAGTTGTCCAACCTGCGATGAATACCAAACAGTTGTGAAACAATGCGGGCGTGCGAAAGGCGTCCAGGGGACCGGGAAGGCCGCCCGCAGCGAAGGCCGCGGAGACTCGCGAGCGCATTGTCGAGGCGGCGCGCCAGGTTTTCAGCGAACTCGGCTACGACGCTGCCACCTTCCAGGAAATCGCCGTGCGCGCCGACCTCACCCGGCCCGCGATCAACCACTACTTCAAGACCAAGAATCTGCTCTACCGGGAAGTGGTGAAACGGACTAACGAATTGGTCGTGCTGCGGAGCGTGGGAAAGGCGTCCGAAGCGACCACCCTGATCGACCAGCTGGAAGCGTTCATCAACGCTGCGGTCGGAACCGACGCAGAGGACCGGTCCGCGGCAGCGTTTCTGGTCACCTCCGTGCTGGAATCACAGCGTCACCCCGAACTCCGCCGGGACGAGAACGACTCACTGCTCGGCACCCGTCAGTTCCTCACCTGGGCGGTCAACGGCGCGATCGAGCGCGGCGAACTCACGACCGACGCCCCGGTCGAACCCCTCGTCGAAATGTTGACTGCGATGTTCTGGGGCATGGGTTTTTACGCGGGTTTCGTGGGCAGTCACGAGGAACTGGAAGCGATCACCGACGAGTTCAAGCGGCTTCTGGTCGGCAAGCTGTGGAACTGGCGGGACACCTAACTCGGGCGTGATCTGCCGCACAGTGGCATATAGGTTGCCTAACTTATTGGGTAGCATGTCTATCAAATGAGCGAACTCGTCGAATCCGTGCGCACGCCTGGCGACAGCTGGGCCATCACCGAGAGCGTCGGTGCGACCGCCCTGGGGGTGGCCGCGGCGCGGGCTGCCGAAACGTCGCGGCCGGATCCGCTGATCCGCGATCCGTTCGCT
>JAFAQO010000387.1 GCA_019246375.1 Mycobacterium sp.
CAGGGCCGGTTCCGCGTCGCGGTCGTTACCGGCCATCCAGCTGCGGCCGTCCCGGTAGACGCCGCGCACGTAGAACTTCGATGGCGGACGGGCCGCGTTCGGACCGTCCTGGGAAGCCGGCAGCATTCGTCGCGGGGCCAGCGCCCAGCCGCGAGAGGCGTCCAGCAATGTCTGGTCGACCCGGTTTATCAGACTATGCCGCAATATCGAGGTGACCGCGACCCCCGAGGCCATCAGCCCGCACGCCACCAAAACCAAGGTGGCGGCCACGAGCCCCACCCGTAGTGGCAGCCCTCGGCGATAGTCGGCCATGCTTGTATTCTTCGCCTAACGCACGCTTTCCGGTCGCATAAGCGGATTAACGTTCACCGAGGCTCCCGCAGCACGTAACCTACCCCGCGCAATGTGTGCAATAGCCGCTTCTCGCCGGTATCGATCTTACGGCGCAGATACGACACATAGGACTCGACGACGTTGACGTCACCGCCGAAGTCGTAGCGCCAGACGTGGTCAAGGATCTTCGGCTTGCTCAGCACCGTGCCCGCATTGATCACGAAGTATCGCAGCAGGGTGAACTCGGTGGGAGACAGCGACACCGGCTCCCCGGCCTTCCAAACTTCGTGGGTGTCTTCGTCGAGTTCGATATCGGCGAACGTCAGGCGGGCGTTGCGCGGCTCAGTGGTGCCCTTGCCGGCGCGTCGCAAGATGACGCGCAACCGGGCGACGACCTCCTCCAGGCTGAACGGTTTGGTGACGTAGTCGTCGCCGCCGAGGGTCAGACCGGCGATTTTGTCCTGCAGCGAGTCGCGGGCGGTCAGGAACAACGCAGGGGCATCAATGCCGTCGGCGCGCAGGCGGCGCAGCACACCGAAGCCATCCATGCCGGGCATCATCACGTCGAGGATCACCGCGTCGGGCCTGACTTCGCGGGCGCGGTCCAGCGCCGCCGGGCCGTTGGTGGCCGTGAACACCTCAAATCCCTGGAATTTGAGGCTGACGGATAGCAGCTCGACGATGTTGTCTTCGTCATCGACGACGAGGACCCTTGCCTCTGGTGTGGTTTCTGCTGCGGCGCCCGATGCCATCTGTCTATTTCCTCTTATTTGACTGAAGGTAACCTCCACAGCCCCTGTGCGGCTCCTGAGAGTCCGTTGCAAGATCGTTTTACGACGACCGGCCGCGGCGCGAATAGACTCGGGGAATGAACCTCGTCAAGAGCCTGGCGACACTTGCCACTGCGCCCGCGCGGGTCGGGCTCGCCGCCGCTGACGCGGGTCTGGACGTGGCAGCCACAGCGATCGGCCTGGCGAAGCGAACGATCGGCGAGGCTGGTGTTCAGACTGGGTCAAATTCAGTTGCCCACATGCTGGGAATCGATGACGCGATCGTACGAGCGAACCGGCTGGCCAAGTTGTTAGACGACGACGCGCCGTTGGGGCGGGCTCTGGCACCGGACGGGCCAATGGACCGGCTGCTGCGGCCAGGGGGCGTGGTCGACATGTTGACGGCACCGGGTGGTCTGCTCGATCGCCTGACCGCGGAGGGCGGTGGGCTAGAGCGTGCCCTGAAGCCCGGCGGACTGGTGGATCAGCTGGTTGCGGACGACGGGTTGATCGAACGGCTGCTCGCCGAGGACGGGCTCGTTGACCGGCTGCTCGCCGAAGACGGCGTGGCTGACCGGCTGCTCGCGGAAGGCGGCTTGGTCGACAAGCTGACGGCGCGAAACGGGCCGCTCGAACAGCTCGCCAACGTGGCCGACACCCTCAACCGCCTGACACCAGGGATGGAGGCGCTGGCGCCCACGATTGAGACTCTGCAGGACGCGGTGATGTCGCTGACCATGGTGGTCAATCCGCTGAGCAATATCGCCGACCGCATCCCGCTCCCGGGCCGGCGCACTACACGCCGCTCGCCACCGCGCGCTGTACGTTCGCAGCGCGTCGTCGACCACGATCGCCCCGGCCCCGACGCCAGGTAAGCCGTTGGGCTGCCTTCCGCTATCGGCTGGCCCATGTTGGCCCGGCGAGCGTCACGCCTGCGTGACGGTGACAGTCGTCGGCCATTACGCTGACACGGGTTAGACCGGCCTCCTTAGCTCAGTGGTAGAGCACTCGCCTTGTAAGCGAGCGGTCGTCAGTTCAATCCTGACAGGAGGCTCTGAACAGCGGCTCCACAAAAGCGCAGCTCAAAGGCACTATTTGGCCATCCGATAGCGTCCAAGATCGCATTCTTGCCAGTGAACCTTGCCTGCGGGATGGCCGGCTCGCAATGCCGCACTCACCGCCAAGCTCGAGATCAGCTCTCGCTTGAACTTGCTTCGTGCTAGCACGACGTACCACAACGTGATTGACCCGCGGTTCAACTCTTCCCAGGAATGAATCCGGGAACGCCGGTGTCTACCACCGGGTTGAACCTGATATTCGCCGTGATCCGGTTCCGAATATCGGACATAGCATCTTCAGGGAGAATCGAAATCTCAAAGTTCCCTTGGATGCGTTTAGGTTTGGTCGAGGTGGTGAGAAAAGCAGTGCCGCGCTGTACGGCCCAGGACAGGGCAACCTGAGCTGAGGTCATGTGCATGCGCGATGCGATAGCAGTAATAACTGGATCCTTCAACAGGTTCGGCGTCGAGGAATGTCCCAGCGGGGCAAACGCGAGCAGCACGATCCCATGCTCCTGACAGAAGGAGAGCAGTTCCCATTCGGGAAGGTAGGGATGTGATTCAACTTGCACTACGGCCGGCTTGATGCGTGCAATGGCCACAATCTCTCGCAGCTTATCCAGCGTGATGTCCGACAGACCGATCGACCTGCAGTGGCCGTCATCGACGAGGTGCTCCAGCGCCCCCCACGTCTCCGCTAACGTGACTCCGTCGTCGTAGATCACCTCACCGTTCTGATCTCTCGGATCCTGGTCGTCGCCGGGCCGGAAGGCGAACGGCGTGTGGATCAAATAGGCATCTGCATAGTCGAGTTGAAGTCGGCGGAGACTTGCCTCACAGGCTGGCCTGACGCGCTCCGGGCGATGATTGGTGTTCCACAGCTTGGTGGTAACGAACACCTCTTCCCGCTGGACCGTTCCGGCCTCGAAAATCTCGCGCATCGCATCACCCACAGCTTCTTCATTGCGGTACCGCTCTGCGCAATCGAAATGTCGAAAACCCACTTCCAATGCGGTCTTGACGGCCTGTTTGGTTTGGGCAGGATCCGGAATGAGGGTGCCAAACCCGACAGCCGGCATCGCACCCTGTCCGTGGACGAGTCGAATCCTTGAATGGCGAATTGCATCGGATGTTGTCATGTTCAGACTCCTTGCGGCGGAGGTCGGCACGCTATCCTTCTGCGGCTGCACCGCGGCCTCCGAATATCTTGCCCTGCGACGTCGATCATCGGGTCATCGACAATGGATCGCAAGTGGCGTGCTGTCAACGCTCATCCAGCCATACATCGGCAGAGATTGCACGACGAAATCATGTCGGCCACCCTGGTCAGGCTGCGCGACAGAACGCACAAACACGGGGAGGCCACTGACGCGGAGACCTGTTCACGCGATTCGGCCGGGGCCGGAAAGGCGTTAGTCAGGGTCGACGTCTGTACCGGCGACGCGTCACGCCGTAGCATCGTTCAACGGCAGGAGACACCCCGAAGAAATCAGGTGGCCAAGGACATGACGGGGTGAGCCGGTTGATAACGCCAAGGACTTTGACGCGCGCGAAGGTGCCGCCCGATCCGCGAGTGTGGAGCGGGTGGTTGCCCAGCGGAATAGTCATCCCATGCGGATCAAAATCAAAGAGGTTGTCCCTTCCCGCGGAAGCCAACTCTGCCGTCACGAGTCGCGACGGTCAGTGAAGCCAGCGCAGGTGACTCCGTGATCGACGTCGTCATCGCCGGGGCCGGCCCGGATGGGCTGATGGTGGCCTGCGAACTGGGACTGGCCGGGATCCGGCCGGTGGTGTTGGATCCGATGCCTGGCCCCAACCCGGCGCCGCGGGTCAACCGCATTGTGGGCCAGGCGGCTCGGATTCTTGACCACCGAGATCTGTACAGCGCACTCACCGGGACCACGGAGCCGCCAACACCCGCTCCGTACGCAAACTTCGCTGGCTTTTCATTGGAATTCGCGGCGGTGCCGGACTCCCAAGTGTTCGCAATCCCGGTTCAACAGCGAGGGCTTGTTAAGGTGCTTGCCGACCGAGCAAGCGAATACGGCGCGGACATTCGCTGGGGTCATGCCCTGACCGGTTTCGACCAACACGACGACGGCGTCACGGTGCATGTCGCCGACCCGGAAGGTATCTACGATCTGAGGGCGAAGTACCTGGTCGGCGCCGACGGTGGCACCAGCAAGGTACGCCATCTGGCCGGCATTGGGTTTCCCGGGATGTCGTCGTATGACTTGGTCATCCGGATCGGGTTTGACGTACTGCCGCCGGACGAATGGATTGGATCCATCAGCCAGGCGCCCGACCCGCGCGGGGCCGGTCACCTGCCGCCCCAGCAGTTCCACCGAACTGACCGTGGCGTTTTCGCTTACGGTGCGATGGGGAGCCGGGTGGCGGTGATGACCTACGAACTGGACAGCTCCGCCCACGAACAACGCAGCGACGACACCGCCGGTGAGCCGCCGATGAGCCTGGCCGAGTTGCAGGCCAGCGCAGAGCGTGTGCTCGGCGCTGACGTGCCGCTGCGGCCCGCGTCGCCTGACGCACCCCTTGATCTGCGTCGGCTTTCTGGCATCAACTCCAGGATCGCGTCTCGCTATCAGCTCGGCCGGGTGTTTTTGGTCGGCGATGCCGCGCACGTGCACGCGCCGATCGGTGGACCGGGTCTCAATCTGGGTTTGCCAGATGGGGTGAACCTTGGCTGGAAGTTGGCGGCGGTTTCACGTGGGCGCGTGGCGCCCGCGCTGCTTGCCACCTATGAGACCGAGCGCCGGCCCGCTGCCGAGCGGCTCGTCATGCAGACCAGAGCCCAGTTGGCTCTCTTCCGGCCGGGGCCTGAAGTCACGGCGCTTCGCGAGCTCTTCTCCGAACTGCTTACCGACCCCGATAATGTTCGTCGGATCAGCGACCTGCTCTCGGGGGCCGACAACCGCTACACCATGGGCGCAGATGCGCATCCGCTCGTTGGACGCTGGGTGCCCGACTTCGCCGTCACCGACGACAGCGGAACGAGGCGCGTTGCGGAGGTGGCCCGCGACGGCCGGCCGCTGCTAATCGATCTCACCGACCCCGGCGAGGTCGCAGCCGCGCTGACCGATGTCGGCGACC
>JAFAQO010000409.1 GCA_019246375.1 Mycobacterium sp.
CGGGCCGACAGACCACCCATCCGCAAAATGCCGCCATTTCCAATCCACTGCCCAATACCCGGCCATGTACTTCGGCGCGGCAATCGTGGCCGAGCCGGGCGGTGAGCGCGTCCAGCGCCAGCGCCGGGCTGTAGCGCGTGCGGGCCAGATGCGCGCTGGGCGGGTCGGCGAACGTGCCGAACTCTGCGAGATCGCCGCCGCTGCAAAACGACGGACCGTTACCACTCAGCACGACCTCATCGACCGAAGAATCAAGCTGCGCAACGGTCAACGCCTCCAATAGCGCGGCACGCGCATCGGTGGAAAAGGCATTGTGCCGCGAAGGCCTATTGAACCGGACTCGCAAGGTGTTGCCGTCACGCTCGGTCAGCACCGGATCAGCGATCTCGGGCATACGGGCGGGGCCGCGTTCGGCAAGCCAGCGGGCGAACTCCGGGCCGGCCTGCAGTGTGGAGTAGGCCAGCGACTCGATCACCACTCCGGCCAGCGCCGGGCCGCGCGGGTCAACGGATCGCAGCACGTCGTCGCAGACGGCGCAGGCCTGCGGCCACCGGCGGCAGCGGTCGCACAGCTCTGCCAAGGCGTCGGACAGCGAGTCGACGGTGATCACCCGCCGGTCGGCGGTGTCATCCTCGCTGAGCGTGAATGTGGCGTGCTGCAGCCAGAATTCGGATGCACCCGAGAGCGGGCCGACCGCGACCACGACTCCGGGCACAGCGGCATCGTCCACCTGCGGCGGCTCCGTCAGGTCGACGATGCGCAACGTCATGCCGAATACTTCTTGACCAGTTCCGCCTTGAACAGCTTGCCGGTGTCGGTGCGTGGCAGCTGCGCGTCGAACGAAATCGAACGCGGACATTTGTAGTGCGCCAACCGGTCCCGCAGCCAGGCCAACAACTCGTCGGCGAACTGGCCGGTGGCGTCGGCCGGGTCGACCGTTTGCACCACCGCCTTGACGCTTTGGCCCATCTCGTCGTCGGGTATCCCGAACACCGCCGCGTCGAGCACCCTCGGATGGGTAACCAATAGATTCTCGGTCTCTTGCGGATAGATGTTCACTCCGCCGGAGATGATCATGTGGTGACGCCGGTCGGTGAGGAACAGATATCCGTCCTCGTCGAGGTAGCCGACGTCGCCGACGGTGACCCAACCGTGTTCGTCGCAGCACGCCGCGGTCTTTTCCGGGTCGTTAAGGTATTCGAAGGCAAAGCCGCCGCCGAAGTAAATTTCCCCGGGTTGGCCCGGCGGCAGTTCGTTACCGTCCTGGTCGAGGATGTGTATCTCGCAGGACATCGGTTTGCCGACCGAGCCCGGATGGGCCAGCCACTCCTCGGCGCTGATCAACGTCGAGCCGATAGCTTCCGAAGACGCGTAGTACTCGTCGACGATCGGACCCCACCAATCGATCATCTGTTTCTTGATCTCCACCGGGCACGGTGCGGCCGCGTGCATCACCCGTTGCAGACTGGATAGATCATAGGAATTGCGCACTACCTCAGGCAGTTTCAGCATCCGAGTGAACATCGCCGGGACGAACTGCCCATGGGTGACACGGTAGCGCTGAATGGCATCAAGGCAGCCTTCAGGATCGAACTTCTCCAGGATGACCGTCGTTATGCCGCCGGCCTGCGTGGTCATCGACCACACCGACGGCGCTGTGTGGTACAGGGGCGCCGGGCTCAAGTAGACCGAATCGGGGTTCATCCAGAATTCCACCAGGGCTGACATCATGCCGGGCGCCTCAGTGGGTGAGACGTGCGGCAGTTCGCGTTTGATGCCCTTGGGCCGGCCGGTGGTGCCCGACGAATACTGCAGCAAATCGCCTTCGCGTTCATCGTCGATCGGCGTATCCGGCTGGTCGGCAACGCATTCGGGGTAGCGCTCCCAACCCTCGAGGTCGCCATCGGAGATCAGCAGCAGGTCGGGCAGGCCATCCGGCAAGTGCTCCCCGAGCTTCTCGCAGGTTTTCCGCAGCGCGGCAGAACCGATGATCGCCTTGGCCGCGCTGTTGTCGATGATGTAGGCGGCCTCGGGCGCGGTCAGGTGGGTGTTGATCGGCACGTAATACAAGCCGCTGCGGCGGGCGGCCCACATGATCGCGTGGATGTGCTCATTGTTCTGCATGAGAATCGCGACGGCATCCTCTTCGCGCAGACCAGCGCGCCGGAAATAATGCGCCAGCCGGTTGGCGCGGGCTTCCAGGTCCTCGAAGGTGACGACGGTGCCAGACGGGTGCAAGATGACAGCCGGTTTGTTGGCGCCGAGGTGTTCGCGAATCTGCATGCGCAGACTGTACCGCCGTCAAACTTGACGGGTGTCAAGTGGTCGGCCCGGCAGCAGCAATGCACTGTCGCCGAACTCATGCCAGAGATAGTTGTGCTCGAGGGCTTCCCGGTAAGCCATTGCCACCAACTCGGGCCCTGCGACGGCCTCCAGCAACAACAGATGTGAAGTGCCGACATCGTGCCATCCGGTGACCAGGCCGTCGATCACCCGCGCCGGGCGGCCCGGTCCGAGCACCAAGTCCGTCCACCCGCTAGCCGGCTGCACCACCCCGTCGGCGGTGGCGGCCGATTCGAGTGCACGGGCCACGGTCGTGCCGACCGCAACCACCCGGCCGCCGCTGGCGCGCGTCAGGTTCACGATTTCCGCAGTGGGCGCCGGCACGTCGAAGGGCTCGGGGACCGGCGGCTCGCCCGGCTCTGCCGACGACACCCCGGCGTGCAGGGTAATCGGCGCGATCGCAACGCCCGACGCTACCAAAGCGGTGACTAGTTCAGCGCTGAATGGCCGGGCTGCGCTGGGCATTTCAGCGCTACCAGAGCGCCGGGCAAAGACCGTTTGGTAGTAACTGAGCGGCCATTCCCGCGGCACGTACGAATAACGAATCGGTCTGCCATGGCGGAACAGGTAAGACGTAATGTCGCCTTCCGCCACCACGCGGGCAGTCCACAACCGTGCGCCGTCGACACCGGCCTTCGGGTAGGACGACCCGACGACGAGAGCACCGCCTGCGGGCAGATCGATGCGTTCGCCGGGACGGACATCCGGCAGCTGGCCGGTCGCGTTCGTAGGCGGCCGAAGTTCGACAACCCAAACCTTGTCAGCGCGAGCCGACGAGAAATGGATAGCGATCGGCTGTCCGGCGCGGACGCCGTCGACTGCGGCGGGCAAGGTTAGGGAGTTGTTGACCACGAGAACGTCTCCCGGCCGCAGATAATCGCCAAGGTCGGCAAAGCGGGCATGGCTGAGGCCGCTCGGCTGCGCCACGAGGAGCTTGACCGCATCACGAGCCACACCGTGCGCCTCCGGCGGCTCGATGGCATCGGACGTTGCGGATCGATGGAAGACCGTGTGCGGGCTCGCTAGTGTCATCGGTGCGCTCCGGCCACAGTCAGATCGGCGGCGCGGTAGCGACCAGCGGCGGGTCGCGTGTCGATCAGTTGCAATAGCGCCGGCACTTTCGCCTCTGGCTCCGGACGGTCGGAAATGTCCTCGCTGGGGAATGCGGCCTGATGCATCTCAGTGCGCATGTCGCCAGGGTCGAATGCGTAGACCGGGACAGCCGGAACTTCGGCAGCAAGGATGGCCGAAAGCTGCTCGAGTGCTGCCTTCGAGGAGCCATAGCCACCCCAGCCCGGGTAGGGTTCGACTGCCGCGTCGGAGGTCACATTGACAACCAGCCCTGCGTTGACGGTGAGCACCGGCAGTGCTTGCTGAATCAGCGCGAGCGGGGCGAACAAGTTCGTGTGGTACACGGCCAACAACTGGTCTGCTGGGTAGTCGGCAAGCGCCGGTTGCGGACTGGGCCCCAGCCGGCTGGCGTTGTTCACCAGTAGCTGAAGCGGCCCCGCATTGATTGCGGCCGCGACTAATGCGTAACGATGCGACGCGTCGGTAACGTCTCCGGGTAAGGCGACGAGCCGCGCTGAATTAAGTTCTCGGGCAGTCGTTTCTAATTCAGCTGCACGGCGCGCGTCGCCGACGACGGCCCAGCCGCGGTCGAGTAGAGCGGCGACCACAGCTCGGCCGAAACCGCGTGATGCGCCGGTGACGATGGCGACGGGCGGGGTCCCGGCTTCAGGGTCAAGGAAGTTTTCGGATCGGGTCATACCCGGCATACTGGTAGTTAAAGTAAACTTTAAGTCAAGCCCGAGTGAGGTAGGTCACATGCAAAGCGCAGATCTGCTTACGGTTGGCGAGATCGCAGATCGAAGCGGCTTCGCGGCGTCGGCGATCCGCTTCTACGAGAAAGCTGGACTGATCACGGCATCACGGACGAGCGGCGGACAACGCCGTTTTGAACGAAATATGCTGCGCCGCTTGGCATTTATCCGAGCTGCGCGCAATGTCGGACTTAGTCTCGATGAGGTCGCGGCCGCGCTGGCCAAGCTTCCCGATGGCCGTACCCCGACCCGCGTCGACTGGAGCCGGCTGTCGAAGGATTGGCGGGCGCGACTCGACGATCAGATCGCGGGGCTGATGGCACTGCGCGACAACTTGGACTCCTGCATCGGCTGTGGCTGCCTGTCGCTCAAGCGGTGTGCCATCTCCAACCCGGCCGACTCGGCGGCCGTCTCCGGGCCAGGTGCGGTCTACCTGCCGAAGTCGTTGCGACGGCAGGTGACGGGTCGCGTAGGCGCAAGCTGATGGTGGTCGGCCCGGCTGGCGCTGGTTAGCCGGCGTCGGCCAGGCGCTGCTTGAGGGCGTCGAACTCGTCTTTGACGCCGGTGGGCAGCTTCTCGCCGATGAACTCGAACCACTCCTCGATCATCGGCAGTTCCTTGCGCCACTCGGCTGGGTCGACCACCAAAGCCTTTTCGACGTCGTCGGAATCCACGTCGAGGCCCTTCAATTCGAGGTCCTCGACGGCGGGCACGATGCCGATCGGAGTCTCCCGGCCACCGGCCTTGTGCTCGATACGGTCGACGATCCACTTCAGCACCCGGCTGTTCTCGCCGAAGCCCGGCCACAGGAACTTGCCGCCGTCGCCGCGGCGGAACCAATTGACGAAGAACACCTTCGGCAGCTTGGACTCGTCGGAGTTCTTGCCCAGGTCGAGCCAGTGCTGGAAGTAGTCGCCGACGTGGTAGCCGAGGAACGGCAACATCGCCATCGGGTCGCGGCGCACCGCGCCCACCTTGCCCTCGGCGGCCGCGGTCTGCTCGCTGCCCATGGTGGCGCCCATGAACACCCCGTGCTGCCAGTCGCGGGCCTGCGTCACCAACGGCACCGTCGTCTTGCGGCGGGCGCCGAACAGAATGCCCGAGATAGGCACGCCCTGGGGATCGTCCCACTCCGGCGCCAGGATGGGACACTGTGACATCGGCGTGCAGTACCGCGAATTCGGATGCGCGGCTTTGGTTTCCGTCTCGCGAATAACCCAGTCCTGTCCCTTCCAGTCGATCAGGTGATCCGGCTCGCCCTCCAGGCCCTCCCACCACACGTCGTTGTCGTCGGTGAGCGCGACATTGGTGAAGACCGTGTTGCCTCCCGCGATGGTGCGCATGGCGTTGGGATTGGACTTCCAGTTCGTGCCGGGCGCGACCCCAAAGAAACCGAACTCCGGGTTGACCGCGTACAGCCGGCCGTCCTTGCCGAAACGCATCCAGGCGATGTCGTCGCCGAGTGTTTCGGCGCGCCACCCCGGAATAGTCGGCTGCAGCATCGCCAAGTTGGTCTTACCGCAGGCCGACGGGAACGCCGCGGCGAAGTAATACGCCTTGTTCTCCGGAGAGATGAGCTTCAGGATCAGCATGTGCTCGGCCAGCCAGCCCTCGTCGCGGGCCATCACCGACGCGATACGCAGCGAGTAGCACTTCTTGCCCAGCAGCGCGTTACCGCCGTAGCCCGAGCCGTAGCTCCAGATCTCCCGGGTCTCCGGGAAGTGGGTGATGTACTTGGTGTCATTGCACGGCCACGGCACATCTTTTTGCCCGGGCTCCAGCGGAGCCCCGACCGAGTGCAACGCCTTGACGAAGAAGCCGTCGTCACCCAGCTTTTCCAAAGCCGCCGAGCCCATCCGCGTCATCACCTTCATCGAAACGACCACGTATTCCGAGTCGGTGATCTCCACCCCCAGCTTGGGGTCTTCGGCACCGAGCGGACCCATGCAGAA
>JAFAQO010000651.1 GCA_019246375.1 Mycobacterium sp.
TGACGCTGGGCTATTCCGACATCAAGGAAGGCGACGTCATCGAGACCTACGAGCTGGTTCAGAAAGAACGCGCCTAATGCAGACCGGGGCGACCGGCGCCGCGAGGAGCGTCGTTTATGCCTGATCCGGCCCGGGCGCGCCGGCTGGCCAAGCGGATAGCCACGATCGTCGCGTCGACGATTGAGCATGAGATCAAAGACCCGCGGCTGGCCGGAGTGACGATTACCGATGCTAAGGTGACTGCCGACCTGCACGACGCGACGCTGTATTACACGGTGATGGGTCGCACGCTGGAGGAGGAACCGGATTATGCCGGTGCCGCCGCGGCGCTGGAGCGTGCCAAAGGTGTGCTGCGCACCAAGGTCGGCGCCGGCACCGGTGTGCGATTCACGCCAACGCTGACGTTCACCCGGGACGTGGTGCCCGACGCTGCGCACCGGATGGACGAGCTGTTGGCACGTGCCCGCGCCGCTGACGCTGATTTGGCCCGCGTTCGCTCGGGCGCCAAGCCGGCGGGGGAGGCCGATCCGTATCGGGTAACGCCCGGCGTCGATACCCACGAAGCAGAGGACGCCGGTGACGACCACCGACTCGACGACTGAACTGGGCGAGCACGCCAGACGCATCGACGCCGTCGGCGCGGTGGACGTACTGTCGGCCGCCACCACGATTGGCGTTGTCTGCCATGTGTATCCCGATGCCGACACTATCGGAGCGGGGTTGGCGCTGGCCCTGGTGCTGGATCGGTGCGGCAAGCAAGTCGAGGTCAGCTTCGCTGCGCCTGCGAAGCTGCCGGAGTCGCTGCGGTCGCTGCCCGGCGGTCGGCTGATGGTCAATCCAGACGATATGCGCCGCGATGTCGACGTTGTTGTCACGGTCGATATTCCGAGCGTCCACCGGCTCGGTGCGTTGAGCGATTTGGCCGATGGGGACAGTGAGCTGCTGGTGATTGACCATCACGCGTCGAATCAGCTGTTCGGCACCGCGAATTTTGTGGACCCGTCAGCGGATTCGACCACGATGTTGGTCGCCGACCTGCTCGACGCGTGGGGCAAGCCGATCGATGCGGATGTGGCGCACTGCATTTACGCAGGATTGACCACCGATACCGGGTCGTTCCGCTGGGCCAGCGCTCGCGCACATCGGCTGGCGGCGCGGCTGGTCGAGATTGGTGTCGACAATTCCGCGGTGAGCCGGCTGCTGCTGGACACGCATCCGTTCGAGTGGCTGCTGATGCTGTCGCGGGTTCTGGGTGCGGCACAACTGCTGCCCGACGCCGTCGCCGGCCGCGGACTGGTCTATGCGGTTGTCGGGCACGCAGAGTTGGCCCGCGCGCGTCCGGAGGAAGTCGAGAGCATCGTCGATATCGTGCGCACCACGCAGCAGGCCGAGGTCGCGGCGGTGTTCAAGGAGATCGAACCGCGGCAGTGGTCGGTGTCGATGCGGGCCAAGGCCGATGTCGATTTAGCGGCCGTCGCAGCACAGTTCGGCGGTGGCGGCCACCGCTTGGCCGCCGGCTATTCGACCAGCGGCCTCGTCGATGATGTCGTCGAGTCGCTGCGCGCCGCGCTCGGCTGAGCGGCCTTGACCGAAGCGGGCCGACCCGCTGGTCGACGGATCGCGGGACTGGCGCTGCCCGCCCTCGGTGTGCTGGCCGCAGAGCCGCTGTATCTGTTGTTCGACACCGCGATCGTCGGCCGGTTGGGCGCGCTGAGCCTGGCCGGACTGGCCATCGGCGGGCTGATCCTCGGCGTCGTCGGTTCCCAGCTCACGTTTCTGTCGTATGGCACGACGGCTCGCTCGGCGCGCTTTTTCGGCGCCGGCGACCGGGCTTCGGCGGTCGGAGAAGGCGTGCAGGCGACCTGGCTGGCGTTGGGCCTGGGCGCGGTGATCGTCGTCGTGGTGCAGGCGGCGGCGGTGCCTGTGGTGTCCGCCATCGCCGGCCGCAAGTCAGGGGGCGGGGATATCGCCGCGGCGGCGTTGCCGTGGCTGCGGATCGCGATTCTGGGCGCCCCGGCGATTTTGGTGTCGCTGGCCGGCAACGGGTGGCTGCGCGGGGTGCAGGACACCGTGCGCCCGCTGCGCTATGTGAGCGCCGGCTTCGGCCTGTCGGCGCTGCTGTGCCCCGTGCTGGTGTACGGCTGGTTGGAATTGCCGCGGTTGGAGCTGGCGGGTTCAGCGCTGGCCAACCTGGTGGGCCAGTGGCTGGCCGCGCTGTTGTTCGGGCGTGCGCTTTGGGCGCAGCGCGTGTCGCTGCGGCTCGACCGCACTGTGCTGCGGGCCCAAGTAGTGATGGGCCGCGACCTGATCGTGCGGACACTCGCCTTTCAGGCCTGCTTCGTCTCGGCGGCTGCGGTGGCGGCCCGGTTCGGCGCTGCAGCTCTGGGAGCGCACCAAGTGGTGCTGCAAATATGGAATTTCCTTGCGCTGGTGCTGGATTCGCTGGCGATTGCCGCGCAGGCGCTGGTAGGCGCCGCGCTGGGCGCGGGCCGTACCGCGCACGCCAAATCGGTGGCGTGGCGGGTGACGGTGTTCTCGACGATGGCCGCCGGGGCGTTGGCTGCGGTGTTCGCGGTCGGGGCCCGGGTGCTGCCAAGGCTTTTCACCGACGACCGATCGGTGCTGGCTGTGATCGGCGTGCCGTGGTGGT
>JAFAQO010000421.1 GCA_019246375.1 Mycobacterium sp.
TGGTTGATCTTCTCCACCCAGTGGTACTTCTGCAGCGCCACGTCGTCGAAGCCGCCCAGCGCCGCAACGGCTTCGAAGGCGGGCTTCAGCTTGGCCAAGCCTTCCATCGTGGTGTCGGGCCGCATGTGCTCGTCGTGGTCGAGGATCAGTAAGCCGTTCTGGTCGCGGACCGACACCACCGACTTGGCGAAGTAGCCGCCCGACCATGCCGCGGCGGCCTTTTGCTGGCTGCGCAGCGCGTAGGCATCGACGTCCTCACGTGAGAAACCCTCGAGGGTGGCGATCAGGTCGGCGCCGATGCCCTGCGGCACGAAACCGAGGTCGTAGTTGGTCGCCGGGTCCAGCGCCCACGCCCCGCCGTCGGCGCCCATCGGCACGCGGCTCATCGATTCCACGCCGCCGGCCAGCACCAGGTCGTCCCACCCGGAGCGCACCTTCTGGGCGGCGGTGTTCACCGCCTCCAGGCCGGACGCGCAGAACCGGTTGAGCTGCACCCCGCCGGTGGTGTCGGGCAGGCCCGCCGCCAGCACCGCGGTGCGGGCGATGTCGCCGCCCTGGTCACCGATCGGCGAGACGACCCCGAGGATGACGTCGCTGATCAGGTTCTCGTCGAGGTCGGGGAACCGGTTCCGCAGTTCCTCGATGAGCCCGACGACAAGGTTGAGGGGCTTAACTTCGTGCAACGATCCGTTGCGTTGCTTGCCGCGCGGTGTGCGGATGGCCTCGTAGATGAAGGCTTCTTCGGACATGTGGGCTTCCTGTTCATGGTTCGGATCCGTCCGTTCGGGACGCCGGTCCCGCATGCGCCACCCTAACAGGTCGGCCGATCAACCTGTTGGTTGGGAGCCGCTGCGGCTCGCGGCGGCCCGGCACACGTTTTACGCTCGACCACCATGACGGTGTCGCGATTGCGGCCCTACGCGACGACGGTGTTCGCCGAGATGTCGGCGCTGGCCGCGCGCATCGGTGCGGTGAACCTGGGGCAGGGCTTCCCTGACGAAGACGGCCCGCCGGCAATGCTGAAGGCTGCGCAGGACGCGATCGCCATGGGGGTCAACCAGTACCCGCCTGGGATCGGTATCGCGCCGCTGCGGCAGGCCATCGCCGCCCAACGCGACCGCGACTTCGGCATCGAGTACGACCCCGACGCCGAAGTATTGGTAACGGTCGGGGCAACCGAGGCCATCGCGGCGGCAGTACTCGGCCTGGTCGAACCCGATTCCGAGGTAATCCTGATCCAGCCGTTCTACGACTCGTACTCGCCGGTGGTCGCAATGGCCGGCGCCCGGCGGGTCGTGGTGCCGTTGGTGCCCGACGGCGGCGGCTTCGTTCTTGACGCCGACGCGCTTCGGCGTGCGGTGACACCGCGCACCAAGGCGCTAATCGTCAACTCACCGCACAACCCGACAGGCATGGTGTTGACCGAGGCCGAGCTCACTGCGATCGCAGAAATCGCAGTAGCCGCAGATCTTCTGGTCATCACCGACGAGGTCTACGAGCATCTGGTTTTCGACAACCGCCGCCACCTGCCGCTGGCCGGCTTCGACGGCATGGCCGAGCGCACGGTCACCATCTCGAGTGCGGCCAAGACGTTCAACTGCACCGGCTGGAAGATCGGCTGGGCTTGCGGCCCAGCCAACTTGATCCTCGGTGTGCGGGCTGCGAAGCAGTATCTGAGCTATGTCGGCGGCGCGCCGTTTCAGCCCGCGGTGGCCCATGCACTCGACACGGAAGCGGATTGGGTGGCCGCGCTGCGGGCCACGCTGCAGCGCCGACGAGACCGGCTGGCCAACGGGCTGACCGAAATCGGCTTCCGGGTGCACGACAGTTCGGGTACCTACTTCTTGTGTGCCGACCCGCGACCGCTGGGCTATGACGACAGCACAGCGTTCTGCGCGGCGCTACCCCTGAAAGTCAGAGTGGCAGCCATCCCCATGTCGGCGTTCTGCGATCCGGACGCCGAGCATGCCCGGGTGTGGGATCACTTGGTGCGGTTCAGTTTCGCGAAGCGAGAAGAAACCCTCGATGAGGCGATCAGGCGACTGGCGACGCTTCGCGATGGGTCGGCTATTTCGGGGGATGCGCGCGCTCGATACCCGTGACCCACTCGCGCAGGCCGGCGGTCGCCGCATCCAGCACGGCCTTGCTGGCCCGCTTGACGATAAAATCGGGAATCGGTCCGGACGGTTCCACGGTGATATCAAAGCGCACGCGCGTCTTGTCGACCCCTTCCCGCTGAAGCGTGTATTCGACATGCTGGCCACGCTGCTGAAAAGTTGCTTCGGCGTCCCATACCACCCAATCGGGACCCCAGTGGTATTCCAAAATCTCGTTGTCGGTGAGGCCAAAAATCCTGATCGTGGCCTTCACATGATGGGGCCGACCGTCGGAATAGCGGTCGAGTACTTCCAGCCGTTTGTGCAGCGGTGACCACGACGACAAAGTTCCGACATCGGCTAACGCCTCCATGACCACGTCAGGCGGCGCATCGATGACGATTTCTCGCGATGCTTGTACGGCCACTAATACCAAGCTAGTTGCCGTGCCCGGTTTGTCGACCGATTTCGGCCCGAAACAACGTGTTATGTCGCAGGGTCTGCGCCGACGCTACCCATAACCCGGGTGCGCAGTCCTTCGGTCGCTGCCTTCAGCACTTTCTTGCGCGCTCGACTGACCAGAAACTCCGGCAGCGGCGCCCAGGGTTCCAGGGTGATATCGAAGCGGACGCGGGTCTTGTCCTCGCCTTCCCGGTGCAGCGTGTACTCGACATGCTGAGCATGTTGCTGAACAGTCTTGTCGGCATCCCACACCAGCCAGTCGCGCCCCCAGTGGTATTCGAGCACCTCCGTGTCGACGATCCCGACCACCTTGACGGTCACCTTGACATGATGGGGTCGACCGTCGGGATAGGTGTCGACGACTTCGGCACGCTTGTGCACTGAAGACCATGACGGCACAGACTCGACATCGGCGAGCGCCTCGATAATCGCTTCGGGCGGCGCGTCGATGACAATTTCTCGCGATGCTCGAACGGCCACTGGGTATCACGTTAGCAACGTGGCTCCTCTTCGACGGCGATTCTCAAGAATCACCAGCGGGCATCGTCGATCCGCCGGGTCGGCGTACTCGCACCAAATCGGCGCCGAGGTCGGCGAGCACCATCGCCGTATGCGGCCCTGGTCCGATGCGGGCGGATCACCTACTAGCGGCCTTTCTTCACGCTCAGCACCCGCTTGCGCAATCCCTCGGTCGAGGTGTCCACCACCCCTTTGATGGTGCGTTTGATCAGGAACCCGGGCAGCGGTACCAGGGGGTTGATGGTGATATCGAACTTGACACGGGTGTT
>JAFAQO010000424.1 GCA_019246375.1 Mycobacterium sp.
CGCAGCAAGGGCCCTGATTACTTCGGATTGCTCGGCCATTTCGCCGCCGATCGGCGGTCGTGTCGTGGCGAACCAGGACGACAGGGCCGGACTCTCGCGAACCGTGCGCAGCGTGGTGATGACGCCGGCGGCCAGACGTTCGCGCGGATCGTCGATGCCGCTGATCTGCTCTTTGATCACGTGGTAAAGCCGGTAGGTCTCGCGGTGCACATACGCGGTCCGCAACGCCTCACGGTTCTCGAAATACCGATAGAGCGTTGCCCGCGAACATCCTGCGGCTCTGGCGAGCTCGTTCATGCCGATCGAGCCGGGGTCGTTTTCGGTAAAGAGCTTTTCGGCCGCGTCCAAAATCCGGTCGGCGGCCACCTCGGTGCGACGCGCCGCGAGCCAGTCGTTACCCGCCATCAGGACTTCACATGGAACGGAACCGACAGCGGACGCCGTACATAACTGCCGCCGGCCCACGCAATGCCGGACTCGTCGACCTCGAAATCGGGGCAACGGGTCAACAGCTCGGTCAGCGCGACGCGCGATTGCATCCGGGCCGCCGCCGCACCCAGACAGTGATGGGCGCCGTGGCTGAACGTCAAGATGTTGCGCGGGCACCGGGTCACGTCGAGCTCACCGGCGTCATCTCCGTACTGACGCTCGTCACGGTTTCCCGACCCGTAGAGCAGCAACACCTTGCGGCCGGCCGGGACCGTGGTGTCGTCGATCGTCACGTCCCGGGTGGGCGTGCGCGCCAATCCCTGTACCGGCGACGTGAGCCGTAGCAGTTCATCGATGGCGTCCGGGATCAGTCCCGGGTGGTCTGCCAGCAGCCGCCGCTGGTCGGGCCGCTGATGCAGCAATTGCGTTGAGGCGCCAAGCATTCCGGTGGTGGTGTCATTGCCCCCAGTGACCATGGTGAAGGTGAACGCCAACACCGAGAGTGTGCCGGCGATGTCGCCGTCGGCGCCGATGCCGGCTGCGACGAGATGCGAAACGGTGTCGTCTTCCGGTTCAGTTCGGCGTCGTTCGATCAGCCCGGTGAAGTAGGCCATCATCGAACCGACCGCGTCGCCTGCGGTGGCGATACCGCCCTCGGTGGTGTTAGCCGCGACGATGGCGTGAGTCCAGCCGTCGAACTGGGTTCGGTCCTCCTCGGGGACACCCAGGTAATGTGCGACGACCATCGACGGCAGCGGTTTGAACAGCTCGGCGACAATGTCGCCGCCGCCGTTGGCGCGCAGCCGCTCGATGCGTTCCACGACGAACTCGCGCACCTTGGGCTCCACCGCCTCGACCTGCCGCGGCGTGAAGCCGCGCGCCACCAGCTTGCGAAACTCGGTGTGTACCGGCGGGTCTTGCATGACCATCGGCGGATTGTCTTTGAGCCCGATGAGTTCCAGTTCTCCGTAGTTGACGGTCAAGCCCTGCGCCGACGAGAACGTCTCATGGTCGCGCGCCGCCGCCCAGATATCGGTGTGCCGGGACAGCACGTAGTAGTCCTGGTCGGGCCGGCCGGCCGGGATGACGTGATGCACCGGGTCGTGGTCGCGTAGCGCGCGGTACATCGGCCACGGTTCGGCCCACGTCTCGGCGGTGGCCAGCCGGAAGCGAGGCTGATGAGACAAACCTGCTGTCATGTCTTATTGATACGACAACCGTTGTTATGTGTCAAAGGGCTGAGCCACCTTGTCCGGATGGGTCACCTGCCGCTTCGGAAACCTCACCACCGCACAGGCTTCTGAGCTCATTGACAAGCTGCAGCAGCGCGCTACAAGTCGCCCAGATCGTCGGGCACGTCGACGGCGTGCTCTTGGAGTGCCTCCAAGGGCACCACTTCGAGGGTGCGCTCATGAGTCGAGGCCAGCACCACCGGCGCGGCGCAGCCATCGCGGTGGGCCGAAAGCCAGTTCATGGCGGTCACGCACCAGCGGTCGCCGGGTACCAGGCCGGGAAACCGGTATTGCGGCAACGGTGTCGACAGATCGTTTCCTATGGACCGCTGGTGCTTCAAAAACTCGGCGGTCACCACGGCGCAAATCGTGTGCCAGCCGAGGTCTTCGGGCCCGGTCGAACAGCAACCGTCGCGGTAGAAGCCGGTGAGCGGATCGGTGCCGCACGGTTCCAGCGGGCCGCCGAGCACGTTGCGATCAGCCATCGATCCAGTATCTCGCCCGACGGGTGCGACGCTAACCGGCGGCCGGTTCAATTGGCCCGCTCCTGGGGTCTTTTACGGCCCGTATCGTCGCCGAGCTCTAAATCCCCGCGCCGGGGTTGAGGATGCCGTCGGGATCCAGCGCCGCTTTGATACGCCGATTCAGCGCCATCGCTTCGGGACCGAGGTAGCCGGCCAACCACGGCCGCTTCAACCGGCCGACGCCGTGCTCCCCGGTGATCGTGCCGCCCAGACCGGTGGCGAGATCCATGATCTCCCCATACGCCAACTCCGCTCGTTCGGTCATCGCCGGGTCGGCCGGATCGTAAACGATGAGCGGATGGGTGTTGCCGTCGCCGGCGTGTGCGATCACCGAGATCATCAGGCGGTGTTGTGCGGCGATCCGGGCCACCCCGCCGACCAGGTCGGCCAGCGCGGGCAGCGGCACGCCGACGTCCTCGAGCAGCAGCGGGCCCTTGGCCTCCACCGCGGGAATCGCGAATCGGCGGGCAGCGACGAACGCCTCGCCCTCTTCCGGATCATCGGTCGAAAAAACTTCGGTCGCACCGTATTCGGCGAACACCCGGGCCATGAAGTCGGCATCTTCTCTGCCGGCGCGCCCGCGTTCGTCGGAAGCCGCCAGCAGCATCGCGGCCGCGCCGCGGTCCAGGCCCATCCGCAGCTTGTCCTCGACCGCGTTGATGGCGACGGAGTCCATGAACTCGAGCATCGCCGGCCGGATTCGCGCGCTCACCGCCAGCACCGCCCCGGCGGCGGCCTGCACCGACGCGAAACTGGCGACCACCGTGCTCGACGGCTGCTGCGGCGGTACCAGCCGCAACGTCACCTCGGTGATCACCCCTAACGTGCCCTCGCTGCCGACGAAAAGCTTGGTCAGCGAAAGCCCCGCGACGTCCTTGAGCCGGGGACCACCTAGCCGCACCGCGGTGCCGTCGGCCAGGACGACCTGCAAGCCGAGCACGTAGTCGGTGGTTACGCCGTATTTCACGCAGCACAGCCCGCCGGCGTTAGTGGCGATATTGCCGCCGATGCTGCAGATCTCGTACGAGGAGGGATCGGGCGGATACCACAACCCGTACTCGGCAGCGGTCTTTTTCACCTCGGCGTTGAGCAGCCCGGGCTGTACGACCGCGGTGCGGGTGACCGGGTCGACGACGATGTCGCGCATCTTCTCGGTCGACAGCACGATCCCGTCGTCGACGGCGGTGGCGCCGCCCGACAGCCCGGTGCCCGCGCCGCGGGTCACCACGGGGACGCGGTGTGCGCTGGCCCACCGCATGACCGTCTGCACCTCTTCGGTGCGGCGCGGCCGCACCACCGCCATTGGCTTTCCGGCCGACGGGTCGAAGGCGCGGTCTTGGCGGTAGGACTCGGTCACGGCCGGGTCGGTGACGACCGTGCCGTCCGGCAGCTCGGCGATCAAGCCGGCCAACATATCCGCGCCCACGCCTGCGATCCTACGGAGGCCAGGTGAGTGGCCCGCGTCCCGTAAAGACCTATTTGACACCTGGCATCCGGCGCAGCATTCGCAGGCCGGTCGTCATCACCCGCGCGTAGCGGTCAGCGCGAAGCCAGTCCGGCGCTCCCACCGGCAGGACGCGTTCCGTGGCAATGGTCTGCGATTCGGTGTACTTGAGGATGCCATGCTCGCCGTGGCGCCGCCCGACGCCGGAGTCTTTCATTCCGCCCATCGGGGCGTCGACGGAGCCCCACGCCGCGCCGTAGGCCCCGTTGACGTTGACGGTGCCGGCTTGCAATTGCGCGGCGACGCGCCGGCCTCGGGCCGCATCGCTGGTCCAGACCGCGAAGTTCAACCCATAGGAGCTGTCGTTGGCTTTCTCGATGGCCTCCTGCTCGGATTCGACGGGATAAAGCGACACCACTGGACCGAACGTTTCGTCGGCGTACGCCACCATGCCTTCGCGCACATCGGTGAGGATCGTGGGCTCGTAGAAGTAAGGGCCGACATCCGGGCGCGGCCGGCCGCCGGCCAGCACGGTGGCACCCTTCTGTACCGCGTCCTCGACATGGTCCATCACGGTTTGCAGTTGCTTATCGTTGATCAGGGTTCCCATGCCCGCCGAGTAGTCGAGCGCCCTCGACAGCGTCATCGCCTTTGTCGCGGCGACGAACCGGGCGACGAAGTCATCCCACAACGTCTTGTGCACGTAGATCCGCTCGATCGAGATGCACAGCTGCCCGGCATTGGAGAATGCTGCGCGCACCGCACCAGACGCCGCCTTGGCGACG
>JAFAQO010000471.1 GCA_019246375.1 Mycobacterium sp.
TCGGTGCCGGCGCCAGTGGTTTTCAGATCGCACCGGCGATCGCCGATCGCGTCGAGAAGCTCAGCATCTTCCAGCGCACCGCCCAGTGGATGTTTCCGAACGCGATGTACCACGACGAGGTCGGCGACGGTGTGCGCTGGGCGATGAACCATCTGCCTTGGTATGGGCGCTGGTACCGGTTTCTGGTCATGTGGCCGGGAGCCGACAAGGGACTTGATGCGGCGCGCATCGACCCGGATTACCCTGACCAGGACTACGCCGTCAGTGAGCTGAACGCCGCTGCCCGTTTGATGTTCACCGACTGGATCACCAACCAGGTCAGTGACGAAGATCTGCTCGTCAACGTGCTGCCCGACTATCCCGCTACCGGGAAGCGGACACTGCAGGACAATGGCAGCTGGCTGCGAACCCTGCAGCGACACAACGTGGAACTGGTGCGCACGCCAATTCAGCGGATTACTCCGGCCGGTGTGGTGACCGCCGACGGTGTCGCCCGCGACGCCGATATCCTGGTCTATGCCACCGGTTTTCGGCACACCGACGTGCTATGGCCACTGACAATTATCGGTCGCGCTGGAATCGACCTGCGCCAGACCTGGGGTCGACGCCCGTATGCCTACCTGGGCATAACTGTTCCCGGGTTTCCCAACTTCTTTCTCCTCTACGGACCCGGCGCCCATCTCGCGCACGGCGGCAGTTTGATCTTCAACTCCGAACTTCAGATGCGCTACATCGACAGCTGCCTTGCGAAACTGGCCGAGGCTGATCTGCACTCGGTCGAGCCGACTGCCGACGCAGCCGCTGCGTGGCATCAGCGCACCCAAGTCGAAATCAAGAAGATGGTGTGGTCGCATCCATCGGTCAAGCACTCCTACTTCAAGAACGCCGAAGGTGAGATCCACACCGTCAGTCCGTGGCGACTCAACGAGTACTGGGCGGCGGTGCGCGAACCCGATTGGTCACAATTCCTGACCAGACCAAAGAATCAACGTTCGGATGGGTTGTCTCGCCGTCGAGCCATCGGGTAGAAGCCGAGCCCGATGAAGATCGCCGCCAAATGCCCGACCGCAGTGAAGTTCAGCTTGACCATCAGCGGGACAGTGAAGATGACGATCAGGAGCGCCAAATAGCCCCATCGCCACGGCTGCGTGATGTGATATGCCAGCACCGCGATCACACCGACCATGAAGTAGCTGACCCCGATATCGCTTGCGTAGACCAGTTTCTCGGGCGCCAGGTGATGCTGGATCGCCAGGTATAGCAAGCCTTCGCTGATATATGTGGCGCCGATGTGCGCAGTCAAACCTACAGTGAGCCAGCGAAGTTGACCAAGCCATCGTTCTGCCGGTGCAAGAAACAGACTGAACAGCACTAAATATGGCGTCCAGTAACGGCCGTCAATCCAGAGCAGACTGGAGAACAGCACTTCCAGTGGATTCGTGCCAAGTGGTAGAGGTTGGAGGAACCGTGGACCAGCTCGCTGTGCAACTGCCGTTTGGTGAGAGTGTGCTGAATGATTGTGGTGATCAGTAATACGGTTAGCCACAGATACGTCAACGGCGCACCGCTGACGAATCGCCACACAGCCGCCAGCCATGATCTCACGCGGGCCGAAATGGATGATGTTCCCACCGCGTCCACCATCGCACCTCTACACGATCATTCGCGACCGATCCTGGTCGAAGCCCTTCGGAGAGTCGATTCGGAATGGTTCCCGCGCGAGGGAACGCAGCTGCATCATCGCACTCGTGTGCCAGATGTCGTAGGACCGAAGACGCTAGCTATTCGACAGTGACGGACTTGGCCAGATTGCGCGGCTTGTCGACGTCGTAACCGCGCGCCCGCGCCACCGACGCGGCGAACACCTGCAGCGGAATTGTCGACAGCAAAGGCTGGAGAAGCGTTGATACCGCCGGGATTTCGATCAAATGGTCGGCGTAGGGCCGAACCGTGTCGTCGCCCTCCTCGGCGATCACGATCGTCACCGCGCCGCGGCTCTGGATCTCGCGGATGTTGGAGAGCAGCTTGGCATGCAACGTGGCCGACCCCTTGGGTGAGGGCATCACGACGATGACCGGCAGGTCGTCTTCGATCAGCGCGATCGGGCCGTGCTTGAGCTCACCGGCGGCGAAGCCCTCGGCATGCATGTAGGCCAGCTCCTTAAGTTTCAGCGCGCCTTCGAGCGCCACCGGGTAGCCGACATGGCGACCCAGGAACAGGATGGCCGACGACTGGGCGAACCGGTAGGCCAGCGCGGCCACCGGCTCCATCCCGTTAAGCACGCGGCCCACCAGGTCGGGCATGGATTCCAGCTCGCGGTACTCGCGTTCGACCTCGTCGGCGTATTTGGTGCCACGGGCCTGCGCCAGCGCCAGCCCGAGTAGATAGTTCGCGGCGACCTGCGCCAGGAACGTTTTGGTCGACGCCACGCCGATCTCCGGTCCGGCGCGCGTGTAGAGCACCGCGTCGCATTCGCGCGGAATCTGGGAGCCGTTGGTGTTGCAGATCGCCAGCACTTTGGCCTTCTGCTGCTTGGCGTGCCGCACCGCTTCAAGCGTGTCGGCGGTCTCGCCGGACTGTGAGATGGCCACCACCAATGTGCTGCGGTCCAGCACCGGGTCGCGGTAGCGGAACTCGCTGGCCAACTCAGCCTCGACCGGCAATCGGGTCCAGTGCTCGATCGCATACTTAGCCAGTAGCCCGGAGTGATAGGCGGTGCCACAAGCGACGACGAACACCTTGTCAATCTCGCGCAGCTCCTGGTCGGATAGCCGCTGTTCATCAAGCACAATCCGCCCGTCGACGAAGTGCCCGAGCAGCGTGTCGGCCACGGCGGTCGGCTGTTCGGCGATCTCCTTGAGCATGAAGTACTCATAGCCGCCCTTCTCGGCGGCCGACAGGTCCCAGTCGATGTAAAACTGCCGTGCACTCGCGTCATCCGGGTTGCCGTGGAAGTCGATGACCCGGTAGCTGTCGGCGGTGATCACCACCGCCTGGTCCTGACCGAGCTCGACCGCGTTGCGGGTGTGCGAAATGAACGCGGCTACGTCGGAACCGATGAACATCTCGCCATCGCCGATCCCAAGCACCAGCGGGGTGGACCGCCGGGCCGCAACGATCGTGCCGGGCTCGTCGGCGCTGGCGAAGACGAGGGTGAAGTGACCCTCCAGCCGGCGCAGCACGGCCAACACGGAGGCGACGAAGTCACCGGCGGTCTCGCCGTGGCGACACGCCTGCGAGACGAGGTGTACCGCGACCTCGGTGTCGGTATCGCTGGAGAACTCCACACCAGCGGCCTCCAGCTCACGACGCAGCATGGGGAAGTTCTCGATGATGCCGTTGTGGACGACGGCGATCTTGCCCGCCGCGTCGCGGTGCGGGTGCGCGTTGCGGTCCGTGGGCCGGCCGTGGGTCGCCCAGCGGGTGTGGCCCAGCCCGGTGGTGCCCGCCAGCGAGGCCGGCGGCATCTCGGCCACCGCCTGGTCGAGGTTGGCCAGCCTGCCCGCCCGACGCGCCACCGTGAGTTTGCCTCCGCCGTCGACGAGTGCGAGTCCCGATGAGTCGTAGCCGCGGTACTCCATCTGGCGCAGCGCGTCCATGACGACCTCAGAGGCCGGGCGCTGC
>JAFAQO010000513.1 GCA_019246375.1 Mycobacterium sp.
AACCCGGCCTCGCCGTCGGCGACGATCGGCACCAGCCAGTTCTCCACCGACTTGTCGCCCTCGAGTTTGGCGATCTGGTCGGCGCGCTGTAGCGCGTTGTTGATCCGGCGCACAACCTGCGGCACCGAGTTTGCCGGGTACAGGCTCTGGTCGGGGTAGGTGTGACCGGACAGGTTGGCGTCACCGGCGACCTGCCAGCCCGATAGATAGATCGCCTTCAGGCCGGCCCGCACCTGCTGGACGGCCATGTTCCCGGTCAGGGCGCCCAGGGCGTTGACCCACTCCAGGTCGTGCAGCTGCTCCCACAGCACCTCCGCGCCGCGGCGGGCGAGCGTGTGCTCCTCGACGACGCTGCCTTGCAGGGCCACCACGTCTTCGGCGGTGTACGTGCGGGTCACGTCCTTCCAGCGCGGATTGGTGTCCCAGTCGTGCTGGATCTGCTCGGCGCTCTTCGGGGTGCCAACGGTAGACATTGGACTTGCTCCTTAACCGGTCCTTGGTTGCTGAGCGTCCGTATCCGGGGCTGGCTGTCCGGCATGTTAAGGAGCCCAGCAACTTCGCTGCTGTGCTAATCCGAAGATGGCACATGTCATCGATGCAGGTCTACCCGTTTCTTTTGCGAATTTCCGCCATGGTCTACTTAGATTCTGCGAACATTGCGAAGACAGCTCGTAACTGAACCCGTTTCAGTTACCACTGGTTAGGAACCACAAAGTTGCTGGTCAGCCGCACATTCAGCAGCAGACCCGAAAGTTCGCAGCTCCGTTACAGCGGAAAGATGGCGGCGACGGCTTTCGTCTCGTCACCGACGGCATATGTGAGCGTTCTAACAGTGCGATCGACCAAGCCGGCACCGAATCGATCGGTCGACCCGGGCGGGTGGATATGCGAAATGATCTCGAGCTTGTCGCCCAGCGCAACGGGGGCATCGTGCTCGACCGTCACCCGCAGCGGCGCTTTCAGCAGCTCAGGGCAGGACGCGAGGTAATCCTCGATCACGGCCCAGTACACCGCGTTGTTCATGTGGTCGAAGAGGTCGATGTCGGTGACCCGGACCGGGAACTCGTGGATTTCGGACGCATCCTCGCGGCTGCCCGCCGTCAGATACGGCTTCCACCGCAGCCGATCGATGTTGGTGGTACGGCGCAGACCTTCGAGGAAGTCGTCGGAGATGCGCGACGGCATCTGGGTCTCGCGGTTGATGTTGATCCAGAACGCCTCGGACTCGAACAGGCCGCCCTTGCGCCCGTCGATGCGGACCCGCATCTCACACCATCGGTTCGACGTACCCGAACACCACCGGCGCATCCGTAACATGTCCCCGAATTCGATCGGACGGATCAAGTCGGCCATGGTGCGGCGGACGATCCACAACGGATGAGTGTCCTCAAACCCCATCTCGCGCAGTTGATCCTGGCCGATATCCTGGATATGCCGGGCCGCTGAGTCGAACCGCAGCCGGCCCTCGCGGTCGATGTCGGCGACACGCAGCGGCCATTCCCGATCGAACACGTCGGGATGGCCGTCGGGCACCGGCATCATCACTTTGTCCAGACTCACCGCACCACTCCCCGCGCTCGCTCCGGTTACCCGCCTCTCGGGCCGCTCCCCTGCCCGCATCGTCGTGCGGACGGATCCCCCACGCGAATCATGCCAAACCTCGTGGACGAGGCGCCAATGGACGCCGTCTGCCAACTCTGCAAACCGTACCTTCGCAAAAAGGTACGCTTTGCAGGTGGCCAAGACATTCGTCGGTTCCCGTGTTCGCCAGCTGCGCAGCGAGCGCGGGTTCAGTCAGGCCGCGCTGGCGCAGATGCTGGAGATCTCGCCCAGTTACCTCAACCAGCTCGAGCACGATGTCCGGCCGCTGACGGTGGCGGTGCTGCTGCGCATCACCGAGGTGTTCGGGGTGGACGCGACGTTCTTCGCCTCCCAGGACGACACCCGGCTGCTCGCCGAACTGCGCGAGGTGACCATGGACCGCGACCTGAACATCGACGTCGACCTGCCCGAAGTCGCCGAAATGGTCAGCGCCCACCCCGGCTTGGCCCGCGCCATGGTCAACCTGCACCGCCGCTACCGCATTACCACCGCGCAACTTGCCGCCGCCACCGAGGAGCGGTTCTCCGACGGCAGCGGCAGCGGATCGATCACCATGCCGCATGAAGAGGTGCGCGACTACTTCTACCAGCGCCAGAATTACCTGCACGAACTCGACACCGCCGCCGAGGACCTCACGGCACGGATGCGGATGCACCGCGGTGATCTCGGCCGCGAATTGGCCCACCGGCTCACCGAGGTGCACGGGGTCCACATCAACAAGCGGATCGACCTGGGCGAGACGGTGCTGCATCGCTACGACCCACAGACGAAGACGCTGGAGATCAGCAACCATTTGTCGTCGGGTCAGCAGGTGTTCAAGATGGCCGCCGAGTTGGCCTACCTGGAGTTCAACGATCTGATCGAGAGCATGGTGGAGGAGGGCAAGTTCACCAGCGACGAATCTCGCACCCTGGCCCGCCTCGGGCTGGCCAACTACTTCGCCGCCGCCGTGGTACTGCCCTACCGGCAGTTCCACGATGTCGCCGAGAACTTCCGCTACGACATCGAGCGGCTATCGTCGTTCTATCGCGTGAGCTACGAGACCATCGGGCACCGGCTGTCCACGCTGCAGCGACCGTCTATGCGCGGTGTGCCGTTCTCGTTCGTCCGGGTCGACCGCGCCGGCAACATGTCAAAACGTCAGTCCGCCACCGGTTTTCACTTCTCCTCCAGCGGCGGCACGTGCCCGCTGTGGAACGTGTACGAAACCTTCGCGAACCCGGGCAAAATCCTGGTGCAGATCGCCCAGATGCCCGACGGCCGCAACTACATGTGGGTGGCCCGCACCGTGGAGCGGCGCGCATCGCGGTATGGTCAGCCCGGTAAAACCTTCGCGATCGGGTTGGGCTGCGAACTTCGACACGCGCACCGGCTCGTCTACTCGGAAGGACTCGACTTGTCCGGCGATAACGCCACACCGATCGGTGCGGGCTGCCGGGTCTGCGAACGCGACAACTGTCCGCAGCGGGCTTTTCCGGCGCTGGGCCGTGCACTTGACCTCGACGAGCACCGCAGCACGGTGTCGCCGTACCTGGTGAAGCAACCATGAGCCACGCTGAGCTTAGTCGCATCCCCTCCGGGGGTCTGCGTGAATTGGGGCTGCTCAATTGGGTATTGGCGAAGTTGGGCGCCCGTACGGTCGACGCGCCGCAGATGCATCTGTTCACCACGCTGGGCCAGCACAAACGGTTATTTTGGGCGTGGCTGCCGTTCTCCGGTGCACTGCTGATGGGTCGGTTGCCTCGGGTCGATACCGAATTGGTGATCCTGCGGGTTGCGCATCTGCGTGGCTCGGAATACGAACTGCAGCATCATCGCCGGATCGCCCGCCGTCGCGGCCTGGATGAGCAAACGCAGCGCGCCATCTTCACCTGGCCTGAGGCTTCTGATGGGCTCACACCCCGACAGCAGGCACTGTTGACCGCGACGGACGAGTTCGTCAACAACCGCTCGATCAGCGCCGATACCTGGCAGCAGTTGTCAGCCCACCTCGATCGGCGTCAGCTGATCGAATTCTGCATGTTGGCAGGTCAATACGATGGGCTGGCGGCGACGATGGCTGCCCTGGGCATCCCGCTGGACCATCCGCACGAACGGGATTTGTCATAGATACGTGTCGGTGAGCAGGCCCAAAGTCAGCACCACGGGCAGCACTGGCAGCCCGAACGCGAATGCCGCCCACGGATAGTTGCGCCGGCGGCGAAGCCGCAATCCCCACGCCACCGCAAGGCCCCCGAGCAACACCGACAAGATCAAGACGATCACGCTCCACACGCTCACCGTCGTGATGTCGTCTGCGATCGAAATTGCGGCCAGCCACCCGATGTAGCCCAGGATCACCCCGACAACGACACCCAGAACCGTATCGCGGCGAATCATCGTCGTCCTCATGCGTCAGAAGTTGATCATGTGGCCCACCAGGCCGTGGAAGCACTCCTGCAGCGCCTCCGACATGGTCGGGTGGGTATGGACGTTGCGCGCCAGCTCATTCGCGGTGAGATCCCACTTCTGCGCCAGCGTGAGCTCCGGCAGTAACTCGGAGACGTCGTGGCCGATCAAATGCCCGCCGAGCAACTCGCCGTACTTGCCGTCGGCGACGAGCTTGACGAAGCCACTGGGGTCGCCAAGGCCGTGCGCCTTGCCGTTGGCGGTGAACGGAAACTTGGCTACCTTGACGTCGTAGCCCTCGTCGCGGGCCTGCTGCTCGGTCAGCCCGAAGCTGGCGACCTGCGGCTGGCAGAACGTCGCGCGCGGCAGCATACGGTAGTCACCGAGGGCCAATGTCTCAGCGCCGCCGATAGTTTCGGCGGCGACCACTCCCTGGGCCTCGGCGACATGGGCCAATTGCAATAGCCCGGTGACGTCGCCGATTCCGTAGATGTGCGGCACGCTGGTGCGCATATAGTCGTCGACGCGGATGGCCTTGCGGTCGGTGAGCGCCACGCCGGCCTTATCCAGTCCGTAGCCTTCGACGTTGGGCGCGAAACCGATGGCCTGCAACACTTTATCGGTCGTCAGTTCGTCAGACCTACCGTCCTTGCTGACCGTGACTTTCACCTGAGAACCGTCGTCGCGCATGTCCTCCACTTTGGTGCCGGTGAGAATCTTTACGCCCAGCTTCTTGAACTGCCGCTCGATCTCCTTGGACACCTCGGCGTCCTCGTTGGGCAGAGCGCGCGGCAAGAACTCGACGATCGTGACGTCGACACCGTAGTTCGACAGCACATAGCCGAATTCCATGCCGACGGCACCCGCGCCCGCGATCACGATCGACTTGGGCAACTCCCGGGTCATGATCAGCTCTTCATAGGTGACGACGTTCGGGCTCAGCGACGTGCCCGGAACCAGCCGGGTGCTGCTCCCGGTGGCGATGATCGCGTTGTCGAAGGTGACTCTTTCGGTGCCGCCGTCGTTGAGGTCCACCGACAGCGTGTTGGCGTCGGTGAAGCTGCCGTAGCCGTGAATTTCGGTGATCTTGTTCTTCTTCATCAAGAAGTGCACACCGGCGACGCGGCCCTCGGCCACCTTGCGGCTACGGTCGTAGGCGATGCCGTAATCAAAGGTCGCGTCGCCGTTGATCCCGAACGTCTTGGCGTCGCGGGTGAAGATATGGACGAGTTCGGCGTTGCGCAGCAGCGCCTTGGACGGAATGCAGCCGACATTGAGGCAGACTCCGCCCCAGTACTTGAATTCGACGACCGCGGTGTTCAGCCCCAGCTGGGCGGCGCGGATCGCCGCGACATACCCGCCCGGACCGGGCCCGAGAACCACCACGTTATAGTGAGAAGGCACGAGCCCACCCTAGTGGGCGGGAACATGCCCCACTATTTCGTGCCGTCGGAACGTCGTAAGGTCACTGCAGCATCGTTACCGTGGTCTATCGAGGAGCACAGATGAAACGAACCGCGGTCGTCACCGGCGCATCGTCGGGCATCGGCAAGGCGGTCGCCGCAACGCTGCGCGACCGCGGGTACCAGGTGATCGGCACCAGCCGTAAGCCCGATGCGGCTGCGCCGGACTCGTTGGCACCCGGTGTGGACTACCGGGCACTCGACCTCACCGACCCGCAGTCGATCGATTCCTTCGCCGACGGCCTCGGCGACGTCGATGTGCTGGTCAACAATGCCGGGGAAAGCCAGGCGGGCCCACTCGAAGAGCTGCCGGCCGATGCAATCGAGCGGCTGTTTCATCTCAACGTGCTGGGCCCCATCCAGCTGACGCAGAATATCCTGCCCCGGATGCGGGAACGCCGCAGCGGCCGCATCATCATGGTCGGCTCGATGCTGGCCACCTTTCCGATTGCCTACCGCTCGTCCTATGCCGCATCCAAGGCGGCGATCAAGGGCTTCGCGACTGCGGCTCGTTTTGAGCTTGCTCCCTTCGGTGTATGGATCACCACCGTGGAACCAGGCTCGATCAACACGGGCATCACCGAACGCCGCACGAGATACATCAGTGAAAACTCTGCTTAGCCAGACGGTTTCAGTACGGTGATGGCGAAACTCGATCGCAACCTGGACCACGGCATCGCGCCGCGGAAAGTAGCCGAAACCATCGCCAGGGCGATCGAGGCGGCCCGCCCGAAACCGCTGTATGCGGTCGGAAGCAACGCACCGCTGGTCTTTGCTTTTCGTCGTCTGGCGCCCCGAACGGTGGTGGAACGCATCATCGCCCGGGCGCACGGCCTGTAGCCGTGACGCGTCCTAGTTGGGGATGATGCCCGCGAGGCAGTGCTGCGTGTGCGCACAGTAGTAGTGGCCGTACAGCGGTGCGGCGGCGGCACCCGAGGCGAACACCGCCGACATCACTGCGATGGCCAGCGCCGTGAGCAGCGGTTTGCCGGGAACCATGGCCAGCATCAAGCTGCCGACGGTGCACACCACCACATAGACGAGAACGACGAACAGCGCCGGTGTCTTGTCCAATGAGTGGTACCACCAGTAGAACAATCCGAGCCCGATCGGCGCGGCAACGATCCACACTCCCGCGATCACCAGGACCAGCTTCCACCACTTCAGGTAGAAGTACCGGCCGGGGACGGTGACCGACTGCGCCGGCGGCAGGATCAGTCCACCATCCGACCCAACCGGCTGCACCGGAATGTGTTCCAGCGGCGGGGCGTCGCGCGTGAGCGTACTCGTCGCCGGGGCGGAGCTCGCGGATAAATCGGCTAGCTCCAACGGCGCCGAAAATGCACCGGTGTCGAAAGTCGGCGTGTACGGGTCGGTGGTCGGCAGCGACTCCCGCGCCTTGTCATCGCCCACCGGAAACCACCTGGATCGCGACCAGCAGGCCGAACCATCCCGGCGCCAGCGCGAGGATGAACGCGCCCAGCGCCATAAGCGACCGGCGTCCGGAAAACAGACTCAGCAGCAGCCCGACGGCACTGGGCACTCCGAGAACCAGCGCAATGACGACGTCGGGCCGGATCCGGGCATGGACTTCCACGGTGGCCGCAGTTCCCGCCACCACCCCGACTGCGACGCCGACCAGCATGGCGCTGGTCAGCACCCAGGCACGCGGAAGAGGTATCACGGCTTACGACGATACTGCGATAGCCCTCGCTAGTGCGGTATGCGCGCGGCGCGCCTCCCGGGTAGCCCGCAGGCGTCGGCGGCGTCGTCGACCACTGGACTGCGTGCTGGCGGGCGCTCACCGCGGGCGTAGTCAATGCCGGTGAGGACGCCACCGGCCTCCAGCTCGGAGTTCTCGTCGTCGCTGAAGGCTCGCCCGCGGCTGAGGAACCGCATCCCCTCGGGCGCTTCCAGACTGAACCCGCCGCCGCGGCCCGGCACCACATCGATGATGAGCTGGGTGTGCTTCCACGCGGCAAATTGCGGTCCCGAAATCCACACGGGGACTCCGGCGCCGACATCTAACACACCGAGCAGCACGTCGCGGTCGCCGACGATGAAGTCCCCGTCCGGGTAACACATCGGTGACGAGCCGTCGCAGCAGCCACCGGACTGGTGGAACATCACCGGCCCGTGACGGTCGACCAGCTGCAGCAGCAGCTTGGCGGCGTCGGCGGTGACCAGCACCCTTGGTGTCATCAGAAGAAGCCTTGCGCTTTATTGCTGTACGACACCATCAGGTTCTTGGTCTGCTGGTAGTGGTCGAGCATCATCTTGTGGTTCTCCCGGCCGATGCCGGCCTGCTTGTAGCTGCCGAACGCCGCGTGCGCCGGGTAGACGTGATAGCAG
>JAFAQO010000535.1 GCA_019246375.1 Mycobacterium sp.
CCTATGTCAACCGGGAGCCCGTCGATTCGGCGGTGCTGGCAAATGGCGACGAGGTCCAGATCGGCAAGTTCCGCCTGGTGTTTTTGACCGGCCCGAAGCCGGGTGACGACTCAGGGTCCCAGTAGCCGGTGACCGCACCGGATACGCCGGCGCTGGCCGGGATGTCGATCGGAGCGGTGCTCGACATGCTCCGACCGGAGTTCCCGGATGTCACCATCTCCAAAATTCGCTTCCTGGAAGCCGAGGGACTTGTTACACCACAGCGCGCCGCATCCGGATATCGCCGGTTCACCGCCTACGACTGTGCACGGCTGCGCTACATCCTCACCGCCCAGCGCGACCAATACCTGCCGCTCAAGGTGATCAAGGCGCAGCTGGACGCGCAACCCGATCGTGAGCTGCCGCCCTCCGGATCGCCTTACGGTGTACCGCGATTGGTTTCCGTAGCCGCTGGCGCTCTTATCGCTGCCGGATCCGATACCGCGGCGGTGGCGCCCACCCCGGTCCGGCTGAGCCGTGAAGACCTGCTGGGGCGCTCGGGGGTCGACGACGGACTGGTGACGGCGCTGGTCAAGGCAGGTGTGATCACCACGGGACCGTCCGGTTTTTTCGACGAACATGCTGTGGTGATCGCCCAATGCGCGCGGGCGCTGGCCGAATACGGAGTCGAACCGCGGCACCTGCGCGCGTTCCGCTCGGCGGCCGACCGGCAGTCCGACCTTATCGCCCAGATCGCCGGTCCGGTGGTCAAAGCCGGCAAGGCCGGCGCGCGTGACCGCGCCGACGAGTTGGCACGTGAGGTCGCTGCGCTGGCGATCACCTTGCATACGTCGTTGATCAAGTCAGCGCTGCGCGACGTTCTGCACCGCTGAGGACTAGACTTCGGACGACAGCTTGGTGTTCGACGGCTTTGTCGGGACCACAGGGTTCGACATCTCCGCCGCGCCAGGCTGAAGTGGGATACGGCACCATGTCGGAGGGCAGACACAGATGGGTGAAGTTCGCGTGGTCGGCATTCGCGTCGAGCAGCCGCAGAACCAGCCGGTGCTATTGCTGCGCGAAGCCAACGGTGACCGGTACCTGCCGATCTGGATCGGCCAGTCCGAGGCTGCAGCGATCGCTCTGGAGCAGCAGGGTGTCGAGCCGCCCCGTCCGCTGACGCATGATCTGATCCGGGATCTCATTGCTGCGCTTGGGCATTCGCTCAAGGAGGTGCGGATTGTCGACCTGCAGGAAGGAACGTTTTACGCCGACCTCATCTTCGATCGCAACATCACGGTGTCGGCTCGCCCCTCGGACTCGGTCGCCATCGCGCTGCGGGTGGGCGTGCCGATCTACGTCGAGGAAGCGGTGCTGGCCGAGGCCGGCCTGCTGATTCCCGACGAGACCGACGAAGAGCCGGCCGGCGGTGTGCGTGAGGACGAGGTGGAGAAGTTCAAGGAGTTCCTGGACAGCGTCTCGCCCGACGATTTCAAGGCCACCTGACGCCGCTGAGCGGGCCGGAACGGCCCGTCAAGGTAAGCCGGACGCCAACATCACGGATGCGTCTCATCTGCCCACTTGGGGTTCGACACGCCCGGCGGAAAGCGCCGGGCGATCCCGGCGGCGGCCATACTTTGATGACGGCGATAATTACGACAGCGCGTCGAAAAGCGTATGCTCTCAAGCACTCGGGCCTGAGCAAACGCGGCCGCTGGGGCAGCCAGTGACATCGGCGAGAGGAAGCATGGTGGGCGAGCAACCACGTCAAGATCAGCTTGAGCTGGGAACGGGGTCCACCGACGCTGACGACGCCGCCACCAGCGATGATCACGCCGCTGCCGCGCCGAGCGAACCCGTGCAAGCCGGCCTTTTCCCTGACGACTCCGTGCCCGACGAGCTGATCGGCTACCGCGGCCCGAGCGCCTGCCAGATCGCCGGTATCACCTACCGTCAGCTGGACTATTGGGCCCGCACATCGCTGGTGGTGCCGTCGATCCGCGGCGCGGCGGGCTCCGGCAGCCAGCGGCTGTACTCGTTCAAGGACATCCTGGTCCTCAAGATCGTCAAGCGGCTGCTCGACACCGGGATCTCACTGCACAACATCCGGGTTGCCGTCGACCACCTGCGTCAGCGTGGCGTGCAGGATCTCGCGAACATCACTCTTTTCTCCGACGGCACCACGGTCTATGAGTGCACCTCCGCAGAAGAGGTTGTCGACCTGCTGCAGGGCGGCCAGGGCGTGTTCGGCATCGCCGTGTCCGGCGCGATGCGTGAGCTCACCGGTGTGATCTCGGACTTCCCCGGCGAGCGCGCCGATGGTGGCGAGTCGATCGCCACGCCGGAGGATGAGCTGGCGTCCCGGCGCAAGCACCGCGACCGCAAGATCGGCTAGCCCGGTTCATCGCGGAGCGTACGTAGTTGCACGCGATGCAACGGCGCGTCGGCGTACAAACACGGGCGCTCGCGCGAGCTAGTCAGGCGCCGGTAAAATCGGCTTTGCATCGCCCTGGCGCGGGAGAGTTCCGTGACGGCCAGCCACGGACGCCGAAGGAGCAACACCTCTCCGCCAACCTCTCAGGCACCCGGACCGCGCCGGATCACGATGCCTCTGGAAAGCGGCGGCGGCTGTTGTCGTTCGCCCGCCGATGGGGAAAGGCGCACGGCGCCGAATCTCTCAGGCGCCCGGTGCGGGTAGAGACAGAGGGAGAGGGAACGTCGTCCTCTACCCAACGTCAGGAGACCGGAGTGGCTGACCACACTGACCCGCATTTCGCCGACCGGCACATCGGACCCGACGACGAAGCGGTCGCAGCGATGCTGGCTGTGATCGGTGTCGATTCCCTCGACGAGCTGGCGAGGCGTGCATTACCCGCGGGCATCCTCGATGCGCTGACCGACACCGGCGCGGCCCCCGGATTGGACCGGTTGCCGCCGGCCGTCAGTGAGGCCGAGGCGCTGACCGAGCTGCGGGCGATGGCTGATGCCAACACCGTCGCGGTGTCGATGATCGGGCAGGGGTATTACGACACGCTCACGCCGCCGGTGCTGCGGCGCAACATCATGGAGAACCCGGCCTGGTACACCGCCTACACGCCGTACCAGCCGGAGATCAGCCAGGGCCGGCTGGAAGCACTGCTCAATTTCCAGACGATGGTGGCCGACCTCACCGGCCTTGAGGTCGCCAACGCGTCGATGCTCGACGAGGGCACCGCCGCCGCCGAAGCCATGACGCTCATGCACCGCGCGGTTCGGGGCAGCGCCAACCGGCTGGCCGTTGATGCTGACCTGTTCGGCCAGACCGCCTCCGTGCTGGCGACTCGCGCTGAGCCGCTGGGCATCAAAATCGTCACCGCCGACCTGCGCGACGGCCTGCCCGAAGGTGAGTTCTTCGGTGTCATCACCCAACTGCCGGGCGCCAGCGGCCGCGTCACCGACTGGTCGACGCTGGCGACCCAGGCGCATGAGCGCGGCGCGCTCGTCGCCGTCGGCGCCGACCTGCTGGCATTGACGTTGCTCACCCCGCCGGGAGAGATCGGCGCCGACGTCGCGTTCGGCAACACGCAACGGTTCGGCGTCCCAATGGGATTCGGCGGTCCGCATGCCGGATACCTGGCCGTGCACGCTAAGCATGCTCGGCAGCTGCCCGGCCGGCTGGTCGGGGTGTCGGTCGACGCCGACGGCTCGCCGGCCTACCGGCTGGCCCTGCAGACCCGTGAGCAGCACATCCGCCGCGACAAGGCGACCAGCAACATCTGCACCGCCCAGGTGCTGCTGGCGGTGATGGCCGCGATGTACGCCAGCTACCACGGCGCCGACGGGCTGGCCGGTATCGCGCGCCGCGTGCACGCGCATGCTGAGGCGATCGCAGCAGCCCTTGGCGATGCATTGGTA
>JAFAQO010000538.1 GCA_019246375.1 Mycobacterium sp.
CGTCGTTCGCGCAGCCAGTCCGGTCTGCGGAACAACAGGTCAGGATTCCACCAGGCGATCGGGTCGGAAGCGTGCTGCAGATACGCCACCCGCGGGGCGTTCCACGGTCCGCTGGGACGACCGAGATTGTCCGGGCGGGCCACGAACCGGACGTTGCGACCGTGGTCGTAGATCGGCAGCCACTCCGGTGAGCCGCGGTCGCGGTACCTGGTGAGATCGGTCCAGACGGTGTTCTGGAACGTCGGCCCGGAAAACAGCGCGCCGTCGGTGCGGGCGAGCAGGTTGTTGAGGCTCATGAACGGCGCCTCGCCGCCGAACGAGCCCAGGCTCTCGCCGAACACGACCAGCTTGGGGCGATGCCCTTCCGGCATGTGGCGCACCATTTCGTCGACCGCTTCGAACAACGCCTGGCCGGCATGGCGGGCGTTCTCCTTATCCACCAGAAACGACAGCCAGCTCGGCAGGAACGAGTACTGAATGCTCACGATCGCGGTGTCGCCGTTGTACATGTACTCCAGGGCCGAAGCTTCCGCCTCGTTGATCCAACCCGTGCCGGTGGTTGTCGCGACCGCGACGACGGCGCGCTGCAGCCCGCCGGCGCGTTGCAGTTCACGCGCCGCCAGCTGCGCGGTCGCGATGATGCCGTCCGCCGAATTCAGCCCGGCGTAGGCCCGGATCGGCTCTGTCGCCGGAGCGCCGTTGAACGCGGTGAGCGCGGCGACGCCTGGACCACCCGCGACGAAGCGGCGGCCTTGATGGCCCAACGATTCCCATGACACCAGTGACCCCGGCCCGCCGGAACGGTTCGGCGTTCTCGGCGGTGCGATGTCCGGGCTCATCTCGTTGTTAGTCGCGGCGAAAGTGCTGTTCATGGTGCGCATCGCGAACTTCACCACGACGCCGTTGAGCAACGCGATCGTCAACGCCAACAGTACGAAGACGACGACGACAGCCGAAACGCGCGGCGGGGCAACCCGATCGAGCTGCCGGACCAGAAAGCGGATCAGTATCCCGATGAGCTGCCCGATTTCGACCAGAGCGAATAGCACGATCAGCGACAACGCGGCGGCCAGCGGGTAGTCGTGCCATTTCAGATGCGGCACGCCCATCAGGTTGCGCACCCGGTCCTGCCAGATGTGGAACCAGATCACCATCGCGACCATGCCGACCGCGCCGAAGGCCACCAATACCAACCATGCCCGGCGCGGCGCCGACGGACTGGAGTCCCGTGACCGCATGTACCGGACCAGCCAGACGGCGAAAACTCCGAACGCATAGCCGACCGCTCCGGAAATACCGCTGACCAGCGCTTGGAATAGCGGGCCGCGCGGCAATAGTGACGGCGTCAGCGAAAACCACAGGAAAACCAGCCCGACCGCCGTGCCGGTGAAGGTGTAGTGGCGGACCCACCACGCGGTTCTGATTCGCTGGGGCGCGGCAGCCTTTGCCGGTTCGGCGGTGGTCGTCGACGCAGCAGCCGGCTCGTTCACAATGGCCTTTTAGCGGTGCGTGAAATTGGCGGCCCGTTTCTCGATGAACGCGGCCATGCCCTCGGACTGGTCATCAGTGGCGAAGGCCGAATGGAACAGCCGACGTTCGTAAAGCAGCCCTTCGGCCAAGGTCGACTCGAACGCCCGGTTGACCGCTTCCTTGGCCATCCGGGTCGCCGACAGTGACATCTGCGCGATGGTGGCGGCGACGGCGTTAGCCTCACTCAGCAGATCATCGGCCGGAACCACCCGCGAGACCAAGCCGCTGCGTTCGGCTTCGGCGGCGTCGATGCTGCGGCCGGTGAGGATCAAATCCATGGCCTTGGCTTTACCGATGGCCCGGGTCAGTCGCTGCGAGCCGCCCATGCCGGGCAGCACGCCGAGTTTGATTTCGGGTTGGCCGAACTTCGCTGTGTCGGCGGCGATCAGCAGGTCGCACATCATCGCAAGCTCGCAGCCGCCGCCGAGTGCGTGTCCGGCCACTGCGGCGATCGTCGGGGTGCGAATGGCCGCCAGCTTGGCCCAGGTGGCGAAATAGTCGGACCTGAAGACGTCGGCGAACGCCAAGCGGGACATTTCCTTGATGTCGGCGCCTGCGGCGAATGCTTTTGCAGAACCGGTGATGACGATGGCGCCGATCCCCGGATCATCGTCGAATACCGCCGCCGCGCCGGTGACTTCGGTCATCATCTGGCTGTTGAGTGCGTTGAGGGCCTGCGGGCGGTTCAGCGTGATGGTGCCGACCCGCCCCTCGCGTTCGACCAGGATGGTCTCGTAATTCATTAGGCGCCGCTCCTCCTCCTCGCTTCGCTCTGCGTCGTCGCCGGCGGGTTCATGAGGCGCCGCTCCTCGAAGGCCAAGTCGGGTTCTGCCGGTGCGAAATACGCTTCGACGTCGGCCGTGCTGACTTCGGCAAGCGATCGCGGCGACCACGCGGGATTACGGTCCTTGTCGACCAGCTGAGCCCGGATACCCTCGACCAGGTCGTGTGAACGCAGCGACCCGCATGACACCCGATATTCCTGTGTCAAGACGTCTTCCAACGTGTCGAGTTTGGCAGCACGGCGCACCGACTCTAACGTCACCGACAACGCGATGGGCGAGCGGCTGGCGATCAGATTGGCGGCGTCATTAGCCGGTCCGGCGTCGTGGCCGCGCAGTGCGGCGACGATGTCGGCAACGGTGTCATTGGCGTAGCAGTCGTCGATCCAATCACGCTGTGCGGCAAGGGCGCTCGGTGGCGGCGGGGCGGCGTGGTCCGCGAGGGCCTTCTCGACGCCGTCGCTGACAATCGCCCGGGTGAACGCCTCGAGGTCGTCGTGCCGCACGCAGTGGTCGGCGAATCCCAGCGCGATGGCGTCAGCCCCGGAAAACGGGGCCCCGGTCAGCGCCGCATGCAGCCCCAGCGATCCGGGTGCTCGCGACAGCAGGTAAGTGCCGCCGACGTCGGGAATGAATCCGATGCCCACTTCGGGCATAGCCATCTTCGTCGTATCGGTCACCACCCGGGTGTTCGCGTGGGCTCCGACACCGACGCCGCCGCCCATGACGATGCCGTCCATCAGTGATACGTATGGCTTGGCGAAGCGGCCGATCTGGGCGTTGAGCAGATACTCGTCATACCAGAACCGCCGCGCCGCGACGCCATCGGCGCGGGCGCTGTGATAAATCGCCACCACGTCGCCCCCGGCGCACAATCCGCGGTCTCCGGCTCCCGCCAGCACCACTACGCGCACCGCGTCGTCATGTTCCCATCTGGAAAGGACGGCGCTCAGCGTGTTGACCATGCTCTGGTTCAGCGAGTTGATCGCCTTGGGGCGGTTGAGTGTCACGAAGCCGACACCGTCATCGACGCGGGTCAGGATCTCGTCGGATTCACCCGTCACGCCCGTCGTCTCCCCTCATCGATGCCGGCTACGACCTGGAAGGACCTGACCAAGCAATCTAGATCGTTGCCCGCATCGCGGCGCCCGCGGGTAAGGTTTAGCTGCAGAGCGGCCCGAAACTGATGACAAAGCCAAACCCGAGCTGGGAACTGGGCCGAACTACTGATCGTTGACAACGTGTTCGTCCAGCTCGAAGCCACAGCCCAAGAGAGGATCCGACGGTGCGGGAGACTAGCAACCCGGTATTTCGTTCACTGCCTAAGCAGCGGGGCGGATATGCGCAGTTCGGCAGCGGCGTTGCCGGCGCCGCGACGCAACAGGCATACCAGGCCGACCCCTACGCAGCTCCTTATCGCGACCAGCGGACCGGTGTTTCCCGCCCGCTGACCATCGACGACGTCGTCACCAAGACCGGTATCACGCTCGCGGTGCTGTCGGCCGTCGCCGTCGCCTCCTACTTCCTGGTGGCGAGGGATCCCAGTCACGCGCTGGCCGCGCCGTTCACCTTCATCGGCGCGATCGGCGGCTTGGTGTTAGTGCTGTTCGCCACCTTCACCCGGAAGCAGGACAGCCCGGCGCTCGTGCTGTCCTACGCAGCACTGGAGGGGCTGTTCCTCGGCGCCATCTCCTTCGTCCTGGCCCACTTCACGGTGTCGTCTACCAACGCCGGGTCACTGATCGGGCAGGCGATTCTGGGCACCGTCGGTGTGTTTGTCGGCATGCTCGTCGTCTACAAAACCGGGGCCATCCGGGTTACCCCCAAGTTCACCCGGATGATCGTCGCCGGGCTCTTCGGTGTGCTGGCTCTGATGCTCGGCAACTTCGTGCTGGCGATGTTCGGCGTCGGCCACGGTGAGGGCTTGGGGCTGCGCAGCGGCGGCACCCTGGCGATCATCTTCTCGCTGGTGTGCATCGGCCTTGCGGCGTTCAGCTTCCTCATCGACTTCGATGCGGCCGATCAGATGATCCGTGCCGGAGCGCCGGAGAAGGCCGCATGGGGTATTGCCCTTGGCCTGACCGTCACGCTGGTCTGGCTCTACATCGAGATCCTGCGCCTGCTCAGTTACTTGCAGAGCGACTAACTTCCCTCCGGAAAAAGCCGGCACGCGATCACGCGTGCCGGCTTTTTGCGTCGAGCCGTGATCCGAGTCTTACCGTCGGTTACGCGAGTCGCTCGACCACCATCGCCATGCCCTGACCGCCACCGACGCACATTGTTTCCAGCCCCAACGTCTTGTCGTAAGTGGTCAGGTTGTTCAACAGGGTGGCGGTGATGCGAGCACCGGTCATGCCGAACGGATGGCCCAGCGCGATCGCTCCGCCGGAGACGTTCAGCTTGTCCTCATCGATGCCCAGCTCGCGGGCCGAGCCCAGCACCTGCACCGCGAAAGCCTCATTGATCTCGATTAGGTCGATGTCGCCGATCGACATGCCGGCAGTGGCCAGTGCCTTCTTGGTGGCCTCGATCGGCCCGAGGCCCATGATTTCCGGTGAGAGGGCGGACACTCCGGTCGCCACGATGCGGGCCAATGGCGTCAAGCCGAGTTCCTCGGCCTTGGTGTCGCTGGTGATCACCACAGCGGCGGCGCCGTCGTTCAGTGGACAGGCATTACCGGCGGTCACCGTGCCATTGGGCCGAAACACCGGTTTGAGCTGGCTGACCTTCTCGTAGGTGGTTCCCGGTCGTGGGCCGTCGTCGACGCTGACCGTGGTGCCGTCGGGCAGCGTGACCGGCTCGATCTCGCGCTCGAAGAATCCGCTCTTGATGGCCTCTTCAGCGCGGTTCTGGCTGCGCACACCCCAGTGGTCTTGGTCTTCGCGGCTGATACCCGTCATCAGCGCGACATTTTCGGCAGTCTGGCCCATCGCGATGTAGATATCGGGCAGCGTTCCGTCGGCCCGCGGATCATGCCAGTCGTCGTCGACGCCGGCGGCTGCGGCGGTCGAGCGTTCCTGAGCCTCGGCGAAGATCGGGTTTTTGGTGTCCGGCCAGGAGTCGGAGGTGCCCTGGCCGAATCGGGAAACCGTTTCCACACCGGCGGAGACAAACGCATCGCCCTCGCCGGCCTTGATCGCGTGGAAAGCCATCCTCGTGGTCTGCAGCGACGATGAGCAGTACCGGTTGACGGTCGTTCCCGGCAGGAAGTCGTAACCGAGCTCGACGGCGACGACGCGGGCGATGTTGAAGCCGGACTCGCCGCCCGGCTGACCGCAGCCCATCATCAGGTCGTCTAGCTGGTGGGGGTTCAGCTGCGGCACCTTGTCCAGTGCGGCGCGCACTATCTGCGCGGCCAGATCATCGGGCCGCATGGTGGCCAACGATCCTTTGACGGCGCGGCCTATCGGTGAACGTGCTGTTGAGACGATGACGGCTTCCGGCACTGCTGGCTCCTTTCAGGCGCCCTCCATCGCGATGTGGGCTAAACCGGATCGCCCAGCCATCAGGCCGGACAGGCTAAGACCGAATCTAGTCGCTGGTCGGCACGACGACAGGGGCAGGCACCCCAGTCGTGGGCCGCCGCCACAATCGCGACACGAAGCTGAGTCGCATGCGGCCAGTGCGGGGCTCCGCAGCGATCGACGGTACGGGCCGGTCGAGTTCGGCGGTGCTTTCGCCCAGCGCGATGCACAATGCAGGCAGCAACTGACCGGCGAGAAGCGCATAGCCAGCCGCCGAAGGGTGAAATTGGTCGTCGGACAGCAGCCACTCCGGCGCGTGACTGAACTCCTGCGCCAGCAGATCCGCCAGCGGTACCGGCACACCACCGGCGGCTCTGACGGCGATGGCCTGTGCTCGCGCAAGCCGTAGACCGCGCGTGTGAGCCACCCAACGCAGCGGCTGAGGGATAGCGGTGACGACCCCGAAATCGGGGCAGGTAGCCACGACAACCACCGCGCCGCTGGCACGCAGCCGCCGAACAGCCGCGCCCAGCCGGCGCGCCGACGGGCGGATGCCGTTGAGTGCGGTGATGTCATTGGCGCCGATCATGATCACTGCCGCATCCGGCGGCGGTCCGGCCACGAACATCGCGTCGACCTGCCCCGAAAGTCCTTTCGAGGTGGCGCCGGATATGGCCTTCGTGCTCAGCCGGATGCGCTTGCCCGCCTGCTCGGCCAGTCCGCGCGCGATGAGCACGCCGGGGACTTCGTCGCTGCTGCGGCAGCCGTATCCAGTCGCGGTCGAGTCACCAAAGATCATCAGGTGGAGATCCACGGGTACTCCCCGCTGCCACCGCTCTACCGGGCCCCCGCCGCTGGTGTAGACGCCGTCAGCGCGAGGCGGTATCTCCGATGTTCTGGGGATGACGCTGCGCGCCTGCTGCGCCTGACCGATCAGCAAGTTGCGGGCGCCGACATAGGCGGTGCCTGTCGACGCCAGCGCTCCTGCTGCGGCCAGCGCAATCGTTGATCGGCGCGGCGGGCGTATGTCCACGGCCCCAGTTTATGTCGCCGCCGGAGTGTGAACCCGTGGCCGCGACTCGCGAGATCACAGAGCGGACCAGAAGTGATATCAAATGGGACTCTTTGAATGTTGAAGGTAATTGGAGTGCCAAGCTAAGTTGCGAGGTTAGCTAAGGGGCTAGGTGGGTACACCCCGACTATCGGGGCAAGAACCGATCGCTCCGCTACTTCGTCTACATGACTACAAGGACGTAGGAGTGTTGAGGATGACCGCACCGGCCAGGGCTTTCGGATCGCCCAGAGTTCTTCACAACGGGATTCGCGTCCGGCGGGTCCCGCCGACCCAAAGGCTGCCGGTCAGCGACGGCGTTCCCGTCGAGGTCATCGAAACAGGTCCGAGTGTGCCGGCCCGGCTGTGCTGGCTGGCCTCGCGGCTGACGATCAGGCCGGCCTTGGCCGTCGGCAGTTATGTTCCGCGTTTTCCGTGGCCGTTCGGATTTATTGACTTCGCATCGCGGGTCTTGCTCCCGGCTCCCGGCACCGTCCGGGCGACGGTGGGTCTGCCCAACGCCACTGCACAGCTGGTTCGTGCGCCCGGGGTGCTGCCGGCCGACGGTACCCGCCGGGTGGTCCTGTACTTGCACGGTGGCGCGTTCCTGACCTGCGGAGTGAACTCGCATAGCAGGGTCGTCAACGCGCTGTCGCGATTCGCCGACTCACCTGTCCTGGTGGTCAACTACCGCCTGATCCCCAAGCACTCGGTCGGGATGGCTCTCGACGATTGCTGCGACGCCTATCGTTGGTTGCGGTCACGCGGCTACCAGCCAGACCAGATCGTGCTGGCCGGCGACTCCGCGGGTGGCTACTTGGCGCTGGCACTGGCGCAGCGGCTGCAAGAAGAGGATGAGGAACCGGCTGCGCTGGTGGCGATCTCGCCGCTGCTGCAGCTGGCCAAGGAGCCCAAGCAGGCGCATCCAAACATCGATACCGACGCCATGTTTCCGGCGAAGGCGTTCGACGCGCTCGTCGCGTTGGTCGCCAGCGCAGCCGCCAAGCACGTCGTCGACGGCAAGCCTGAAGAGCTTTATGAGCCGCTGGACCACCTTGAACCGGGCCTTCCACAAACACTGATCCACGTGTCGGGATCCGAGGTGCTGCTGCACGACGCGCAGTTGGCCGCTCGACGGCTCGCGGCGGTCGGGGTGCCTGCCGAGGTGCGCATCTGGCCTGGGCAGATCCACGACTTTCAGCTCGCCGCCCCGGTGGTGCCCGAAGCGACCCGATCGCTTCGACAAATCGGGGAGTACATCCGCGACGCCACCGACAGCCCGGCGACAATCCGGGCCGGAACGGCCAGCTGAGGAGCCGGACAATCGAACCCAGCCCGGCGACGATGCAGGCCGTGAAGTGGCCTGAGGAGGAGCCGGGCAATCGAACCCAGCCCGGCATGCGCACGGCGGCAAATGGCCTGAGACGATGAGTGCATGCGGATCGCGCGGCACATCAGTGAGCTCATCGGCAATACTCCGCTGGTCCAGCTGAACTCCGTCGTCCCCGCTGGGGGCGCAACGGTGGTGGCCAAGGTCGAGTACCTCAATCCCGGCGCGAGCTGCAAGGACCGGATCGCGGTCAAGATGATCGACGCCGCGGAAGCCAGTGGCGAGCTCAAGCCGGGCGGCACGATCGTCGAACCCACCTCGGGTAACACCGGTGTCGCTCTGGCCATGGTTGCCCAGCACCGCGGCTACCAGTGCGTGTTCGTCTGCCCGGACAAGGTCAGCGAGGACAAGCAAAACGTGCTGCGTGCGTACGGCGCCGACGTGGTGGTCTGCCCCACCGCGGTTCCGCCCGACCACCCGGACAGCTACTACAGCGTCTCGAACCGGCTGGTCACCGAGATCGACGGGGCCTGGAAGCCCGATCAATACTCCAACCCTGAAGGTCCGGCGAGCCATTACGAGACGACCGGGCCAGAAATCTGGGCCGACACGGACGGCAAGGTCACGCATTTCGTTGCAGGCATCGGCACCGGCGGCACGATCACCGGCACCGGCCGGTACCTGAAGGAGGTGTCCGGTGGCCGACCAGAAGGGCCAGTGCGCATCATCGGCGTCGACCCGGAGGGCTCGGTGTACTCCGGTGGCACCGGCCGGCCATACCTGGTCGAGGGCGTCGGCGAAGATTTCTGGCCGGCGGCCTATGACCCCGCCGTTCCCGACGAGGTCATTGCGGTGTCCGACTCGGATTCATTCGACATGACCAGGCGGCTGGCCCGCGAGGAGGCGATGCTGGTCGGCGGTTCGTGCGGGATGGCGGTCGTGGCCGCGCTGAGAGTGGCCGAGGCCGCCGGACCTGGCGCGCTGATCGTCGTGCTGCTGCCTGACGGCGGCCGCGGCTATATGTCGAAGATCTTCAACGACGGCTGGATGTCGTCGTACGGATTTTTGCGCACCAGGCTCGACGGGTCGATGGAACAGCCCACGGTCGGAGACGTGCTGCGCCGGAAATCCGGCGCGCTACCCGATCTGGTGCACACCCATCCCTCGGAGACGGTGCGTGACGCCATCGGCATCCTCCGCGAGTACGGGGTGTCGCAGATGCCCGTCGTCGGTGCCGAGCCGCCTGTGATGGCCGGCGAGGTTGCCGGCAGTGTGTCAGAACGCGAACTGCTTTCGGCCGTTTTCGAGGGTCGCGCCAAGCTGGCGGACGCCGTCAGGCTGCACATGAGCCCGCCGCTGCCGATGATCGGCTCCGGTGAGTTAGTGAATGCCGCTGCGAAGGCGCTGCGCGAGTGGGACGCGCTGATGGTCGTGGAGGAAGGCAAACCGGTCGGCGTGATCACTCGGCATGATTTGTTGGGCTTTCTCTCCGACGGCCCGCGACGGCGGTAGCGGGCGAAGGCAAATTAGGCCATCTAACGACTAGTTCGCCAAAGTGTTCGCACCGAACACTGTGAATCAGCCCGCGACGAGATTTTGCGTGCCCAGAATAATCGCCGATCGTCTTCGCCCGCGGAACAATCGGGTAGGGTACGCACCGCGGTACCCAGCTAACACATTTCTGCCGAGGACGGCACCGATGACCGAAGTCTTGGACAGTCGCCGACCGTCGGTTCTCGTGCGTCTTCGCGAGCCGTTCGGAGTAGCCGTCGCGGCGGCGCTGGTGTGCACGGTGGTGTGGATTGGCGACCCGACCACCCCTGGTGGTCCGTTTCCGCTGTGTCCGGTCAAGCTGTTGTTCGGCATCGACTGTCCCGGTTGTGGCACTTTGCGGATGTTGTACTCCGTGCTGCACGGCGATCTGTTGGCAGCGGTGAAGTTCAACGCTCTGGCGCTGGCAGCGCTGGCATTGTCGTTGTGGGCTTATGTGGCATGGACTTACGGACGGCTTGTCGGCCGACGAATCTGGAAATGGGCCAACTACCGCTGGGCCGCACCACTGTTTTTGTTCTTAGCGTCGGCATGGTTTGTGGTGCGCAACATACCGTTCGGGCCGTTCTCCACGCTGCGGGTGTGACGCTGCTGGTTCACCAATGCACATCTTGCAGTTATTCGGCAAGTAGATTGATGCCCGCTCGCCGGCCTAATCGTGATCGCCTGGAGGTGCAATGACCGAGCAACCGGCGTCTGGCAATGGCCCGCACCAGGGCGGGCACCCGCCAGCTTCCGGTAATTACCCGCCGCCCCCACCTGGGAACTATCCGCCACCTCCACCCGGTAACTACCCACCGCCGGCACCCGGACAGGGATACGCGCCGTACGCCCGCAGCGGGTACGTCGACATTCCCGGTGTAGGAGTCATGCCAGTAGCGGGTATTGGGCAGCGGCTGCTGGCCCGATTAATCGACTCGGTGATCTACTTTGTCGTCTACTGGATCCTCTTTTCTATCGGCGTTGCATCAGTAGGTTTGTCGGGACGCACCGTCACGGGTGCGTACGGCAACTCCACCACCGAACCGTCCGGGGCAGGAATCCTCGGATTACTCTTGGCGCTGGTGCTCGCGTTGGCGTTTGGCCTGCTCTACGAGTGGCTCATGGTGGGGTTGCTCGGTGCGACTCTCGGAAAAATGGCGCTCGGCGTCAAGGTGGTCAACCAGAGCACCGGCGCAGTCATCGGCTTAGGTCTGGCGTTCGTCCGGCAGATCATCCCATTCCTCGGTGGTCTGTTTTGCTACATAGGAGCGCTGATCGTCTACGTGTCCCCGTTGTTCGACAGCTCTGGTCGCCTGCAGGGCTGGCACGACAAAGCAGCCAACGATCTGGTGATCAAGTCGCGATAGCCGGGTAACAGACCACGACTTCACGGGGTCGTTAGGCTGATCGTCGATGAGCGAACAGC
>JAFAQO010000564.1 GCA_019246375.1 Mycobacterium sp.
CCGCTGCAGCGGAGTTTCTGCTCGGGCCGGCAGCCGCATTCATCACCGGCACCGACCTGCTGGTCGACGGCGGAGTCGTCGCCGCAATCCAAACCGGAACTATCGATCTCGCGAAAGCACTGGCGGAGCGTTGACATCGCACCATTAGTCGTTCGCCGGCGCGGGCCGGCGGTGACAGCGCCTACCTAAGCGCCGGTATAGGTCAGCGGATCTTCACGTACCCGGGTACCGTCGTTCAACCCGTTGAGTGCGTCGACGTGTTCGGCGGCCAACTCGAAATCGAAGACGTCGAAATTGCTTGCGATGCGCTCGGGTTTGCCGGAACGAAAGACGACCGAATTGCCCAACTGCAGGTTCCAGCGGATCAGCACCTGCGCGGGCGTCCGGTCGTATTCACCGGCAATCGCGGTCACCGTCGGGTTGTCCAGCAGTCGGCCGATGGCTAGCGGGCTGTAGGCCTGCGTGACGACATTGTGCTCGGCGTCGGCATTACGGAGCTCGGCCTGATTGAGCAACGGGTGCAGTTCGATCTGGTTGACCGCCGGTGTGACGAACGTCAGGTCGATGACCGTCGAAAGATGCTCCTCGGTGAAGTTGGCCACTCCGATCGAGCGGCTGTAGCCATCGCCTTTCAACTGGATCATGCCGCCGAAGCTGTCCACGTACTTGCCCAGCTGCGGGGCTGGCCAGTGGACTAGGTACAGGTCAACGTAATCCAGGCCGAGCCGCTCCAGGCTTGCTTTACCAGCATCTTGGGAGTTGGTGAAACCCTGGTCGGCCGTGGCCAGCTTGGTGGTGACGAACAGCTCGGCGCGGGGTATCCCCGAGGCTGCGATCGCGCGACCGACAGCGGCTTCGTTGCCGTATACGGCTGCGGTGTCGATCAAGCGGCAGCCGATTTCCAGGGCGGCTGACACCGCGCGTTCGGTTTCGTCGTCCGACAATTCCGCGACACCGAGGCCAAGCACTGGCATCGTGTTCTCGTCATTGAGTGTTACAGCGGGAACGGAGGCGCCCGACTCGCCAGTCAAGGTCATTCACCTGCCTGCGAAATTGAAGGACCGTGGGTTGGGACCAAGCCGTGTTCCGTCGTCGAGCGAGGAAATAGACGCCATGTCTTCGGCGCTGAGCTCGAAGTCGAACACGTCGAAATTGCTCGCAATCCGCTTAGGGTTCACCGACTTGGGGATCACGATATTACCGAGTTGTATATGCCACCTAATCAACACCTGAGCCGGTGTTTTGTCACGGCCTTCGGCGACGGCGGTGATCGTGGGATGGTCGAGCAGTGATCCCTGCCCAAGCGGGCCCCAGGCCTCGGTGGCGACCCCGAGCTGGTTATGCACCTCCCGCAACTCGGTCTGAGTTAGCCGCGGATGCAGCTCGACTTGGTTGACGGCGGGCACGATGCCGGTGGCGTCGATGACCACCTTCAGGTGCTCGGGTTCGAAGTTGCTCACCCCGATAGAGCGGATTCGGCCCTGATCGCGCAGGTGGGTGAACGCTTTGAAGGTGTCGACAAACTTGTTTTCTTGAGGCATCGGCCAATGGATCAGGTACAGGTCGAGATAATCAGAGCCGAGCCGGTCCATGCTGGCGTCGAACGCCCGCAGCGTGCTGTCGTAACCTTGATCGGCGTTCCACAGCTTGGTGACCAAGTACAGTTCGTCACGCGGCACGCCGGAATTGGCTACGGCTCGCCCGGTCTCGCGCTCGTTGCGGTAGGCCGCCGCGGTGTCGATCTGGCGGTAACCGGCTTGCAGCGCAGCGCCGACGGCCTGCTCGGTGTTGGCGGGCTGAATCTGGAAAACGCCGAAGCCGACGGCGGGAATGGAATTACCGTCGTTCAGCGTGACTAGGGGAGCAGCCATGACGAGAAGTGTGCCAGGCGCGCCTGACCTTCACCTGGGAGCGTTGCGCGCTCCGATTCGCGTGTCCAGTCGCCTGCAAACCACCGCCGCTAAGGTTGGCTTGAGGGTCATCCCGTGGCTGCCTGCCGTTGCCAAGCGCCTGCTGAGCGGCGGCCGGTCAGTCACCATCGACGGCAACACACTGGATCCCACCCTGCAGCTACTTCTGGCCGCGCAGCGGGCTGTCGGCGTCAACGGCCTGGCCGTCGACCACGACCTGGCCGCTTCCCGCAGCCAAATGCACGAGCTGTGTCAGGCGCTTCCCGGTCCGCAGATCCACGTCGCAGTGAGCGAAGTGTCGATACCCGGACCGGCCGGTCAGATCATGGCTCGCCATTACCGCCCGGTCAGTGCCGAGCCGGCGCCGCTCTTGGTCTTCTACCACGGCGGTGCCTTCACGATCGGGGATCTGGACACTCATGACGCGTTGTGCCGGTTGACCTGCCGCGACGCCGACATTCACGTCCTGTCTGTCGACTACCGGCTGGCCCCCGAGCATCCCGCCCCGGCCGGGCTCGACGACGCCTACGCAGCGTTTCGGTGGGCCTACGAACATGCCGCTGAACTCGGCGCGGACCCGGGCAAGGTCGCGGTCGGCGGTGACAGTGCGGGCGGCAACCTGGCGGCGGTCGTGTCGCGGTTGGCCCGTGCCGATGGCGGCCCAAGCCCGGTGCTGCAGTGGCTCATCTACCCGAGGACCGATTTCACCGCAAAAACCCGCTCCCTCACCCTGTTCGCCGACGGCTTCCTGCTGACCAAGCACGACATCGACTGGTTTGAGCAGCAGTACCTGAGCGGTTCGGACATCAAGCCGACGGATCCGCGGGTCTCGCCGTTGCTGGCCGACGACCTCGCCGGACTGCCGCCCGCATTGATCGCCATCGCAGGCTTCGACCCGCTTCGCGACGAGGGCGAGCAGTACGCGAATGCCCTGCTCGCCGCCGGGACCGCCGTCGACCTGCGCTGCAGCGGATCGCTGACCCACGGCTTCGCCCACCTATTCCCGCTCGGTGGCGGCAGCGGCGTCGCGACAGCCGAGCTCGTCTCGGCGCTGCGCGCCCACCTCAGCCGGATCTGAAAGGCCTGGCCGGTACTCTAGAGGCGCCTGAGCAGCCAACGAAGCCGAATATCCGGAGGATCAGCAAACCCGTGGCCAGCAAACCGAAACGCCCCGTGCGCTACGACCTCAAGGCCGCCGACCGCCGGCGCAATCTGCTGGTGCAAATCGGGCTCACCGCGATTGTCGTGATCTTTGCCGTCGGCCTTGTCCTCTACATCGTGATGACGCATGGCGGTAAGACTTCCGGCGGCAGTAAGGCGGTCAGGGTCACGTCGAGCAAGCTGGTCACCAAAGAAGGAACCAAGGACCCCAAGGCGCTGGTGTCGTTCTACGAGGACTTCCTGTGCCCGGCATGCGGCAACTTCGAGCGGACCTTCGGGCCGACGGTCTCCAGGCTGATCGACATCGGCGCCATCGGGGCCGACTACTACATGCTGGGCTTTTTGAGCAATCCGCAGAACGATAATTATTCATCGCGTGCCGCCGCGGCGGCCTACTGCGTCGCCGACGAGTCGATCGACGCGTTCCGGCGCTTTCATAGCGCGTTGTTCTCCAAGAACGTTCAGCCCGCCGAGCGGGGCTCGAACTTCCCCGACAACGCCCGATTGATCGAACTCGCGCGAGAGGCCGGGGCCGCGGGCAAGGTCCCGGACTGCATCAAGAGCGGGAAGTACATCCCGATGGTCGACGGCTTGGTGTCGGCCCAAAAGATTCGCGCCACTCCGACGATCCGGATCAACGGCACGGACTACAGCCCGTCGACGCCGCAGGCTTTTGTCGCCAAGGTCAAAGAGATCGTCGGTAACGTGCCGGGTCTCGACACGGCCGTGGCGCCTCCGGAATCGTGACGATCGCGACGCCCGCGTCCGCGCACCCCGAACAGCCACCAGACGCAGGGACAGCGCCGACCGAGTGGGCGCCGGTCTCACTGCCGAGCGCATGGTGGGTGCTGATTGCCGGGGTGATTGGGCTGATCGCGTCGGTGACCCTGACGGCCGAGAAGATCCGGCTGTTGACCGACTCGTCGTACGTGCCGTCTTGCAATCTCAACCCGGTGCTGTCCTGCGGTTCGGTGATGGTGACACCGCAGGCGTCGCTGCTGGGCGTCCCCAACCCACTGATCGGCATTGCCGCCTTTACCGTCGTCGTGGTTA
>JAFAQO010000697.1 GCA_019246375.1 Mycobacterium sp.
CACCCCGAGCCGGTCAATCGGGAGCTGGCGGCGGTGATCTGCGAGGGGATGCAGCACAACGGTGGTGTCCTGGCGGGCCTCGACCACTTCGTCGAGGTAGCAGATGGCGCCCTCACGCACAGCGCGGGTCAGCGGGCCGTCGACCCACTCGGTGTCGCCGCCCTGCAACAGAAATCGCCCCACCAGATCGGCCGTGGTGAGGTCATCGTGGCAGGCTACGGTGATCAACGGCCGCTCGAGATCGTAAGCCATGGCCTCGATGAAGCGCGTCTTCCCGCACCCCGTCGGTCCCTTGAGGAGAATCGACAAACCTTGCCGGAAGGCCGCTTTGAAGATCCGCTCCTCATTGCCAACCGGCACATAGTACGGCCGCGGCCGACCTGTCATGCCGACCGTTTCATCCAGCTGAGCATTCCCTCTGCCGTCACCGTCCACTACTGCCTGACCTTTCGCAAATCATCGTCGATTGCGTCATCGTTTCCTTCCTCGCGCGGTCCACCGGGTCTTCGCTGCGATACACGTCGACGAGCTTCCGCGGATACCAGAGCCGAGCGGAATAGCGGACCGATCACCTGGCCCAGTTGCTCAAGGCGGGGAATCCTCGCGTGCGCAGCGCTACCGAAGACGCGCTGCAACTCGTCGGCATCGGTGGATGCGCCGATGGTGAGACAAAGGCAGCCGGTGCCCCGCCGCCGGGCTTCGGCAAGGGCGCGGTGCGCATCGGCTGCACCGTAGTTGCGTTCGTAGCCGTGGTCATACGCCAACCCGTCGGATAGCACCACAAGCAACCGCTGCGACGTGCCGCCCCGGCGCTCAAGCACTGCAGCGCCGTGCCGAATCGCCGCACCCATTCTTGAATACGCTCCCGGCACGAGGCCGCCAAGACGCCGCAGCACCAACACGTCGAGGCCGTCATCGAACCGCTTTACCGGCATCAAATGCACCGCGGATCGGCCCTGCGAGTGAAAAGCGTAGAGCGCTAGGCGATCCCCTAGATCGTGCAGTGTCACAGCCAAAGCAACAGCCGCCGCCCGTTGTTGTTCGTGCACTGTCTGGCCGATCGCCCCCGGCTCGGCTACTGAGCCGGAGATGTCGAGCAGCAGCAGCACGGCAAGATCGCGCCGACGCCGAAGGCTGTCGAGATAGACCGCCTCATCGGTGGGTGAACCGGCCACCGCCTCGACGCGCGCCTCGACGGCCGCGTCGATGTCGATGTCATCGCCCTGGGCCTGCCGGTGGCAAAGGTCGAGGGCCACGCCGAGGCGCGCGAGCGGTCGGCGCAATCCATAGTGGTCCGAAAGCCGCACCGAGACGTCATTCGTGGGACGAGGCTTAATTTCCTGCACTGTGCACCAGTCTGGCCGGTAGCGCCGCCGATGCGCGTCCCACTCCGGGTACTTCGTACCCCTGGCTTCGCCATTCTCGGCCGGCACGCGCGCCGAAGCGGTCGAGACTACGGCGTTGCCGCCGCCCGGTTTGCCTGATCGTGCGCGATGCGTCGGCGCATCAGCCCCCGGTTGACCTCCCTCACCGAGCCGGCGCACCGCTCCCAGCATCTTCCGCAGCAACCGGCCGAGCGTGCCCCCACCGCCGACTGGGCTGGAGAAAAGATCGAGAGTGTCGCCCCCGTCGTTGCTCTCCTCATCGTCGATGTCAGGGAGCACCTTGTCGAGTTGTCTAGGCGGAATGTGGTCACCCGCGGAATTGTGCGCATCTTTCTTCTTGACCGCCAATAGATTCCGCGGGCGAATAGCTCCAAAAACCTGCGGGGGGTCGGCGATTGGTCCGCGGCGCAATGCCGCTGCCAGTGACGCCGCCGGCGAATCGCTGCGAGCAGCCACATCGCTGTCAACGAGCGAGCGCATGGACGGCGGGAGCACGGCCGCATTCGCCGAGAGCGCGCGGTGGCCTTCGACGGCAAGGTATCGCCTCGCCAGCCCGCGACGCCGGCTAAGCCTGCGAACGATCTGCGGCTCCAGGCTTCCGGCAGCCAGCAGCGACGCCTGGACCGTTAACGTCGCGAGCTGGTCTGACTTACTGGCGTCGGCGTCGACGAATACCGTTGCGCCGTCGGTCCAGGCCGGCTCGCCGGACTCGGCCGGCGCAACCCGTAGTGTGCAGCCAGACAGAGCTGAAGCAAGCACGCTAAGCCGCGCCAAGCTGTCGGTGCTCACTTCATCGCCGCTCAACGAATCCTTCTTATCTAGCTGCATGGTTGTTGACCAAATATCTGTTCCAACGTTAGAGTCCGGCACTAGGGGCAGTCAATCATCTGATGTCGACAAGGGATACATCCAGAGCGATTCAGTAAAGGATTCCACATGATCGACTTCGCTGAGCAGGTCGTCATAGTCACCGGAGCGGGCCGAGGCCTGGGCCGTCTCTATGCGATCGAAATGGCACGCCGCGGCGCCTCGGTGGTGGTGAACGACTTAGGCGGTTCCATGCACGGCGAAGGCGCTAACAAGAGCGTCGCAGACAAGGTGGTAGACGAGATCACCAGCGCCGGCGGAGTGGCTGTCGCGTCGCACGACTCAGTCGACAGCCCAGAGGGAGGCGAGGCGATCGTACGTGCCGCAGTCGACCCGTTCGGCCGCCTCGATGCAGTGGTGAGCAACGCCGGCATTTTCAACAGTGTTCCGTTCGAAGAACTTTCGCAAGACGACTGGCGACGCATGCTCACCGTGCACCTTGACGGCGGCTTCTTCTTAAGCCAGCCCGCGTATCGAGTGATGAAGTCGCAGAGGTATGGCCGGTTCGTCTTCGTCTCCTCTTCCGGGGGGATGTTCGGACAGCCGCTGGAAGCCCACTACGCAGCGGCCAAGGCCGGCCTGGTGGGGCTGACGAACGTCATCGCCATCGAAGGCGCCGAACACGGAATCCTCGCTAATGCCGTCCTCCCGTTCGGGTTCTCGCGGATGGTGACTGAAACAGTCGGAGACCCGAAAGCCCTTGAGGAGCTGGGGTTTCTGAAAGTGATACAGCCGGAGCTGGTTGTGCCCATGGTCGTTTTTTTGGCCAGCCGCGCTTGCGAGTTCAGTCATCGCAACTATTCTGCGTGTGCCGGGCGCTTCGCCCGGGTGTTCGTCGGTCTCGGAGAAGGTTGGCTCGCCGAGCCTGGCAGCAACCCGACCGCCGACGATATCGCGGCTCACCTGTCCGATGTGTCAGCGACGGAGCCGTTCACCATCCCGGGTTCGATTTTCGAGGAGGTCTTCGCCGTTTGTGACCGGCTCGGTATCAACATGTCTCCGCAATAACACCCAGCCGCAGTCCCAGACGACGGCGAAGCACGGATTATCAGACAGGCCCTTGTTGCTTCATCTGGCGAAGACGGGTAACCGTGCCCACCCGCGCACGCTTGAGGTGTGCGCCCGTTCGGCGTTGGCGTAGTCGACTTCCCACTCGGGCCAGCGTTTGAGAACCTCTTCGAAGGCCACCCGAGCTTCCATTCGGGCCAGCGCCGAACCGAGGCAGAAGTGCAGGCCCTGCCCGAAGCTGAGGTGGCTGCCTTTACGGTGGATGTCGAAGCGGTCCGGATCGGTGAACCGATGTTCGTCTCGGTTGGCGGAACCGTTCAACAGCAACATGAACGACCCTTTCGGTACGACGTGACCGTAGTGCTGGGCATCGTGGGCGACGTAGCGCGCCTGCACCGGCGACGGGGGCTCGTAGCGCAGTGATTCCTCGACCGCGCCGGGGATCAGCGATGGGTCGGCGACGAGCTCGCGGCGTTGTCCCGGGTGGTCGGACAATAGTTGTGCCATGAAACCGATCAGCCGGGCGGTGGTCTCGTTCCCTGCGCCGGCGATCATCGCGGTGTAGGCCAGTACCTCGGTGCGCGACAGGGGGCGCCGCGTACCGTCGGCTTCCTCGATCTCGACCTGTAGGAGATCGGTCATCAGGTCATCGGACGGATGATTGGTCCGCCATTCGATGTACTCGGCGAACATGACAATGCAGTCTTGGAAGAGGTTCGGATTGACCTCGCCGGGCTTGCGCCCCTTCGCAATATCGATGAAGGCTCCGCTGGAGTCGCGGATGTTCTCTTGATCCTTTTCAGGGATCCCTAAGAGATAACCGATGGTCCGCATCGGCATCATAGCTTCGAGATCGGTGATGAAATCGAAGCCACCCACACCGATCAATGGTTCCAGCTCCCGGGCACAGAATCCACGCACCAAAGACTCCACGGCCAGCATGCGCCGGGGTGTGAAGACACGGGACAGCAAGCGGCGGTGTAGATCGTGCAGAGGGGGATCCTCGAACAGCAGAATGCCCGGCGGCACCTCCATGTTGTTGAACAAGATGTCGGCGGTGGTCCCGCGACCTGATCGGTAGGTCTCCCAGTTCGGCAGTTCGCGTGCTACGTCCTCGTACCGACTCAGCGCATAGAAGTTGTACTTCTCATTGAAATACAGCGGTGCTTCTTCGCGCAGGCGCCTCCACACCGGGTATGGGTTGTCGTCGATGTCCCAGTCGAATGGGTCGTAGTACAACTCGACCGCACTAGTGCCTGTCATTGTCGCGTCCCTTCGATGGAGCATTGGATGAACGCACTTGGAGCTACTGGGCGGGTGATGCTAATGAACAAATATTTGGGTCCTGACGCTACAGGCGTCCAGACTTCAGCGTCAATGACGGAGGATCCGCCGGATCGCGCCATCGGCGATGCCCGGCAGGTGGGCGCAATGCCGAGCACCGGGCTGCTCAGTCGTGTCGGTGCAGGAAGCCGCGCAGGATGGCCTGGACGAGCTCCTCAACGATCCCCTCTCTCGGCGCTGATCTGGCCGAGCACCGTGAGTACCTGCCTATTGTCGGCAATACCGGCGTCAGCCATTTCCTCGCTGAGCCCCTCCCATGCCATGACGGTCACCAGGAGACCCGGCTGAATTCGTCGAGGGTTGGACGAGAGCCTCGCGAAATAGCGCCGCCTTCGAGCCGAAGCGGAGGAACAACAGGTGTTCAGCGACGCCGGCGGCCTGGGAGATTTCACGCGTCGTGGCGCTGCGGCAGTCGTGCGGGCGAAGAGGGCCCTCGCGGCGTCGAGCAGAATTCTGCGGGGCGCGCCACTTGGCCGCCGCGGCGCGGGGGGCCGGCACCTCTGTCATGCCGTGCTTTTTAGTGAAAGTTCCCTGCGGCAAGGTTTTTCACTCCTAAAGCCGCACTCCGCGGTTGACCGATTTTACGATAGCGTCCAATATCTAACGGACGGAGCTGGTATCGGAAGGAGTGCCGACGTGGGAGCTGTCATCATGCTTGGCACGCTTTTCGGACTCATCGCCCTGATATTCGGCACGGTGCGACACTGCGACCCGGAAGCACGTCGTGCGCCGAACCAAGAGCGCGACCGATGAGCGCAGAGCTGACGCCCTTGCTGAAAGCGGCCATTGGCTTCGCCTACATCGGCGGCATCGCGTTTGTCGCGATTGGTGTGTACCTGAGCTATCGTCGACGCCGCCTCCACCCACTCTTACTTCTCTGCATCTCGGCGCTCTCGTTCTCCTGGATCGAGGCGCCCTACGACTGGGCGATGTACGCGCAGTTCCCGCGTGCTCTGCCCCGCGTGCCGTCGTGGTGGCCACTGAACATGACTTGGGGTGGGCTGCCCTCGTCCGTGCCCGTCGGCTACATCTCCTACTTCGTGCTGCCTGCCGTGATCGGGGCGGCGCTCGGGCGATGGTTGAGCGCAAAGTTCCACTGGCGCAGACCTCCGATGCTTCTGACCGTCGGCCTCGTCGTCGGCTTCTGCTGGGCCTTCCTGTTCAACGCGATCCTCGGAGCCCGGCTTGGCGTCTTCTACTACGGCTACGTGATCCCCGGACTTGGCCTATGGGAGGGGACCAAGCACCAGTATCCGGTCTACGACTCCCTGGCGATGGGCGTGCAGATGATGGTCTTTACCTACCTGCTCGGACGGACGGATTCCCAACGACGAAATGTCATCGAAATGTGGGCCGAGAAGAGGTCGAGGAGCCGTCTTGGATCATCAGTCCTGTCCATCATCGCTGTCGTCGTCATCGGAAATGTGCTCTATGGGGCGGTGTTCGCGCCCCATCTCGCTACAAAGCTGGGGGGTTGGGTGACCGCAGGACCAACGGCTCCCTTATTTCCGGGTGT
>JAFAQO010000276.1 GCA_019246375.1 Mycobacterium sp.
CGCGGTGAAGAATCGATCGTCACCTTGTCGGAGGACGACCTGCTCGCAGCCGGGATCAGCGAGAAGGTGCTCGCAAATCCTTCGTATGTGCGGCGCGCGGCGCTGATGGACCGGATCGACGAATTCGACGCAGGTTTCTTTGGTTTCACTCCGCAGACCGCTCGGACAATGGATCCGCAACACCGGCTGTTCTTGCAGTCTGCATGGCATGCGCTCGAAGACGCCGGCTACGACCCAGCGCAGCTCGAGGGTTCAGTCGGAGTGTTCGGAACCAGCTCGGCCAGCGGCTACCTACTGCACAACCTGATGTCGCACTACGACCCGCGAGTGATCATCGGGCAGGGCGCCACCTTCGACATGGTCAACCTGTCTCTGCAAAACGACAAAGACCATCTTGCGACCCGGGTAGCGCACCAATTCAACCTGCGCGGCCCTGCCCTGTCGGTCCAGACGGCATGCTCGTCGTCTCTGGTCGCGGTTCACTTAGCCTGCCAGAGCATTCTGAACGGTGAATGCGACATGGCTCTCGCCGGAGGTGCCTCGATCCGGATCCCGCACCGGGTTGGGTATTGGCACGAACCGGGTTCGATGGTCTCAGCGACCGGCCACTGCCGGCCCTTCGACGTGCGGTCGGACGGCACCATCTTCGGCAGCGGAGTCGCCGTTGTGGTCCTCAAGCCCTTGGAGGCCGCGGTTGACGACGGGGACCGTGTGCACGCAGTGATCAGGGGATCGGCTCTCAACAACGACGGATCGACGAAGATGACGTACGCTGCACCCAATGCGGCCGGTCAAGCCGACGTCATCGCCGAGGCGCATGCGGTGGCCGAGGTCGACGCCTCAACCGTCAGCTATGTCGAAACTCATGGAACCGGCACGCCCCTGGGTGATCCGATCGAAATCGAAGGTTTGCGAAAAGCTTTCGCTGTTTCCACGGCGGCCAGACCGGGTCCCTGCTTCGTCGGATCGGTCAAGTCCAACATCGGACACCTGGAGGCAGCAGCCGGAATGGCCGGCCTGATCAAGACGATTCTCTGCCTCAAGCATCGGGCGATTCCGGCAACTCTGCACTTCACCAGCCCCAACCCCGAACTGCATTTGAACCAAGCACCTTTCGTCGTGCGCAGCGAGTACGGCCCGTGGGAATGGGACGGTATTCGGCGCGCGGGGGTCAGCTCGTTCGGTGTGGGCGGCACCAACGCGCATGTGGTGCTCGAGGAGGCACCGGCGGTTCCCGCACCCGACATCCGACCCGGTCCGCAGGTGCTGTTGTTGTCGGCGAGAACCCCTGAGGCGCTGCAGCATTCACGTTCGGCCCTGGCCGCCGAATTGTCCGGCCCAGACGAAATCGACCTGTCCGATGTCGCTTACACCCTCGCTGGCCGCCGCAAAGAGAACCTCCGCATGGCGGCGGTCGTCAACGACCAACAGGACGCGGCAGCGCTGCTGCGGGCGCCCGAGCACGACAATGTGTTCGTCGGCGAGTCAGTGCAAGGGGCCCAAACCGATGCTCGATCCATTTCTGAGCGTGTCGTTTTCCTTTTTCCGGGCCAGGGTGCTCAGCACATCGGGATGGCGTGTGGCCTTTATGAGTCCGAGCCAGTGTTCGCCGAACACTTCGATCAGTGCGCCGCAGGTTTCAATGACGAGTTGGGCATCGATCTGCGCGCGGAGGTTTTCGAGGGCACCGCACGGAACCTGGAGCGCACCGACCGGACCCAACCGGCGCTATTCACGGTGGAATACGCGCTGGCGAAGTTGATCGAGACCTATGGTGTTCGCCCGGCAGCCTTGGCCGGACACAGCATCGGCGAGTACGTCGCGGCAACCATCGCAGGCGTTTTCGACCTGGCGACGGCCGTCAAGACGGTTTCGGTGCGTGCCCGCCTGATGCATGCCGCACCCCGTGGCGTCATGGTCGCGGTCGCGCTGAGTCCTGATGCCATGGCCGAACACCTGTCGGCAGAAGTCGATGTCGCCGCGGTCAACGACCCGGGCGGCTGCGTCGTCGCCGGATCCGAGGAAAACATCCGCAAGTTCACCGATCGCCTTGCGGAACAAGGGATTGTGGCGCGTCGTGTCCGCACTTCGCACGCGTTCCATTCGCGGTTGATGGATTCGATGATTCCGGAATTCACTGGCTTTCTGTCGCGGCTGACACTACGGGAACCGCAGATACCCTTGCTGTCGAACCTCACCGGATCGTGGTTGTCCGCCAACGAGGCAACCAATGCTGCGACGTGGGCGCGCCAAGTACGGGCCACCGTCCGGTTCGCCGACGAGCTCGATGTGCTGCTCTCCGAGCCGGAACGCGTGTTAGTCGAAGTTGGTCCCGGCGGCACATTGACGGCCTCAGCGATGCGCCACCCGAAATGGTCCAACACTCACTACGCCGTTCGGCTCATGCGCCACCAGGCCCAGAACAGAAGCGATCGCGACACCTTCCTGCTCGCGCTGGGGCAACTGTGGGCAGCTGGAATCGACGTCGACTGGTCACCGCTTTCGGGTGGTCGCCAGTCACAACTCGTTTCACTTCCCGGCTATCCCTTTGAGCGCCAACGTCACTGGATCGACCACCGGCCAACGGCGGCGTGGGCCGAGGGTGCGGCTGCAACCAATGGGATGCCGGCGGCGCCGTCAGTCGGCGCCGACGCACAAACCCATGCAGCCACCAACGGCAGGTCGCCGATGGAAGCGACGTTGCAGCGCGTCTGGGCGCAGTGTCTCGGTGTCAGCTCGGTCGACCGGAAAGCCAACTTCTTCGAACTCGGCGGCGACTCGCTGATCGCGATCAGCGTCGCGATGACCGCCGCCAACGAAGGACTGGAACTCACACCGCAGGACCTGTACGAGAACCAGACCGTGGCCACGCTCGCCAAGGCACTGGCTGGCCGATACGCGGCCGGCGGCCTGGCGCGCCAATCGGCGAGTGACGTCGTGCATCCCCCGGTTCCGCCGAACATCGCCTACTTCCTCGAGCATGGACTGCGCGAGGCCGGCCGCTGGCGCATTCCGCTGATTTTGCGACTTCGGCCGGATGTACCGGTCGACGAGATCCGTGCGGTGCTCACCGCCCTCACCAACAACCACGATGCGCTGCGGCTGCGGATCGTGCAGCGAGCCGGAACGTGGGAACAACACATTGGTGAACCGCAG
>JAFAQO010000435.1 GCA_019246375.1 Mycobacterium sp.
GGCGTGACGGCGGAGGCGGGGCCGGCCGGTGGCGAGGTGTCGATCACCGGGATGCTTGGTGATCAGCACGCGGCGATGGTGGGCCAGGTGTGTCTGTCCGAGGGGGAAGCCAAAAACACCTACGGCACCGGGAATTTCCTGCTGCTCAACACCGGTGAGACGATCGTGCGGTCCGACAACGGACTGCTGACCACCGTCTGCTATCAGTTCGGCGACGCCAAACCCGTGTACGCGCTGGAGGGTTCGATCGCGGTGACCGGCGCGGCCGTGCAGTGGCTGCGCGATCAGCTGGGCATCATCAGCGGTGCCGCGCAAAGCGAGGCGCTGGCCCGTCAGGCCGACGACAACGGCGGGGTGTACTTCGTTCCGGCGTTCTCCGGGCTGTTCTCGCCGTACTGGCGATCCGATGCCCGCGGCGCGATCGTCGGCCTGTCGCGGTACAACACCAACGCGCACGTGGCCCGCGCGACGCTGGAGGCGATCTGCTATCAGAGCCGCGATGTGGTCGACGCGATGGAGGCTGATTCCGGTGTGCACCTCGAGGTTTTGAAGGTCGACGGCGGCGTCACCGCCAACGACTTGTGCATGCAAATTCAAGCTGACGTGCTCGGGGTGGAGGTGGTGCGGCCGGTGGTGGCCGAGACCACCGCGCTCGGCGCTGCCTATGCAGCCGGCCTGGCGGTGGGCTATTGGGCCGACCCGAGCGAGTTGCAAGCGAACTGGCAAGAGGACAAGCGATGGACGCCGGCGTGGAGTAGCGACGAGCGCGCCGCCGGGTATGCGGGCTGGCGCAAAGCGGTACAGCGCACGCTGGATTGGGTTGAGGAGTCGTGACGGGCGCGCTGAGCCGGATGCGGCTCAGCGCGGATGCGGCTCAGCGCGCCGGAACATCACTCGGTTTCGCCGAGGATGGTGTAGATCTCGCGGCGAGCGTTGTTGACGATGTCGACGATTCTCTGCTGTTGCTCAGGGCTGGCCGCGTGCGCCGACTGCGCCACGGCGCCGAACAGTTGACCCACCGCTGCCCGTAAGTTGACGTGGAAAGGGTCGACTCCCTCGGCGATTTCCTGCCACGGCGGAGTCTCAACTTTGTCGGCGGCAGCGCGCCCTTCGTCGGTCAACTCGAAAAGCCGTTTGCTGCCCCCGGTTTCCGAACCGACGATCAGACCCTCGTCGACCAGAAGCTGCAGTGTGGGGTACACCGACCCGGGGCTGGGCCGCCATAGGTCCTGGCTGCGTTCGGCGATTTCCTGGATCATCTCGTAGCCGTGCATCGGCCGCTCCGCCAGCAGCACCAGGATGGCGGCGCGAACGTTACCGCGCCGGCCGCGACGGCCATGACGAGGACCGCGGCGCCCGCGTGGGCCGGGACCGAAGCCGAAGCCGAAACCAAACCCGGCAGGACCGAAGCCACGGCCGAAACCGGGACCGAACGGGCCGTCGTGCCCGGCGGCGTAACCCCGGAGGTGTTCGCGCAACTCGCGGCGGGCTTGGTGGCGCTGTTCATGCAGCGCGCGCCGCTGCTGCGGATGGAAACCGAAGCCCAGCGGTTGGGCGCCGCCCGGAAAGCCGCCGCTGAAAGGGGTGAATGGATGGTTCATGGGTTGTCTCGTTTCTGGATGGGCAACGCCGCATGCGCTACCGATAGTTAGACGATATATCGTCGAGTATCGATCAGCAACTGCCGCGTTTGTATCCGCCGGTGGTGGGGTAGCACCCGAGTGATGAACGACGACCAAAACCGCGACCTGAAAGTCGCCGGCAACGGGGGCGTCGGCACGCCAACCGCGACGCGGGACCAGGTCGGCGGCGAACGCCGCTGGCTATGGGTTAACTGGATACTGGCGCTATTGACCGTTCCAGCTGCCATTGGCGCGTCGATCTTCGCGTTTGCCGCGGTGATGAGCACCGCGGCCTGTAGCGACAAGCAATGCCCGAACTTGGGTCCAAGCGGTATCGGCTTCGGCGTGCTGTTCTACGGCGCACCCGTGGTGGCCCTGGCGGTGATTGCCATCTCGTTCTTCACCGCGCGCCGCCGCTGGGGCATCGTCGTCCCGTTGGCCGGATTGGCGCTGCTGGCCGCGGACTTCATCATCGTCGCGGTCACAGTGGTGCAGTAGCCGCACCTTATTGCGGCGGCGCAAAGCCGCCGGTGTCCGGAAATGGGCGGGATGAGGGTGGCGGCGACCACGGGCCGGGGCCGGTCGGTGCCGCCCATGGAGCCGGTCCACTGGCAGGCGAACTGGGTGCCGGTCTTAGACGCGCCAATTCCCTGCGGTGTCGCTCGGCAAGCACGGCGGCAAGCACCAGCTGCGGCGGGGCGCCTGGCGGAGGTGGCGGCGCGATGCGGGCCACCACATCACCGGCGATCCGATACGCCATCTGCTCGCGTAACAGCGGTTCGAGTTGTGGTGCCCGGGCGAGGAATTGGCGTGCCAGCTCAGCTTGGTGCGAGCTCAGTCCGTTCAGCTGCAAAGCCGAGGCCCACCACGCCAGCGACGGCGGCATCAACGGAGGCGGTGGCAGCCGCGGACCGCGTTCGCTGACGACCACCGTGCCCGCGAAGATGTCGCCGAGGCGTTTGGCTTTCGGTGACAGCATGCTGCAGATCACCGCGGGGCTGCCCAACAGCATCCAGATCTCGATCACCGACGCTAGCGCACGAAACAGCGCCTGCCGGAAGCGTTCCGGGCCACCGTCGTCGGACACCACGCGCAGGCCCATCACGAGCTTGCCCACCGACCTGCCTCGCGTCGCGGTCTCGAACACGAGCGGATACCCGACGAACACCAGCACCGTGAAGATGATCGTGATTGCGGCGGTCATCGCGTCGTCGAGCTGGGTCAGGGTGGCAGCCCACAGCGTCAGCGCGAGCAGGCAGCCGACGACGATGACCGTGACGTCAATTAGCGCGCCGACTGCGCGCACCGGCAACTGGGCGATCTGCACATCGAGCACGACGGCGTCGCCGGTCACCACCTCGGACATACCACGGAACGCTACTCGACCTGCCGGGTGTCGACCCGCTGCGCCCGGCTGCGCCGGGCTTGCGGTCGCGCTGGGCCTATTGCCTGTCGACCCGCTGCGCCCGGCTGCGCCGCGCTTGCGGTCGCCAGTAGGCTCCCCTCCCGTGGACGTCGATGCGTTCGTGCTCGCCCACCGCGGCACGTGGGACCGGCTGGAATGGCTGATCAAGCACCGCCGTCAGCTCACGGGCGCCGAAATCGACGAACTTGTCGAGCTCTATCAGCGGGTATCCACTCACCTGTCGATAGCGCGGTCGGCGTCGTCGGATTCCGCGCTGGTCGGCCGGCTCTCGGCACTTGTCGCGCGTGGTCGCGCGGCGGTCACCGGCGCGCATGCGCCACTGGCCAGTGAGTTCAGCCGATTCTGGACCGTGTCTTTCCCGGTGGTGGCCTACCGTACGTGGCGGTGGTGGCTGGCGACAGCTGCGCTGTTTTTCGTCGTCGCCGTGGTGATTGCGTTCTGGGTGGCCGGGAGCGCCGAGGTTCAGTCCGCCGTCGGAACGCCAAGTGATCTCGACCAACTGGTGAACCATGACTTTGCGTCGTATTACCGCGAACATCCCGCCGGGTCATTCGCATTGCAAGTCTGGGTGAACAATTCCTGGGTCGCGGCCAAGTGCATCGGCTTCGCCGTCCTCTTGGGCCTGCCAATCCCGTTTGTGCTATTTGAGAACGCCGCCAATCTCGGGGTCGCGGCTGGTCTGATGTTTCAGGCCGGCAAGGCCGGTATCTTCTTGGGCTTACTGCTCCCACACGGACTCCTCGAATTGACGGCAGTATTCCTGGCCGGAGCCGCCGGGATGCGGTTGGGCTGGTCGGTGATTTCGCCCGGTAGCCGGCCGCGCGGGCAGGTGCTCGCCGAGCAGGGCCGCGCCGTCGTCGCAGTCGCCGTCGGGCTGGTGGCCGTGTTGCTGGTGTCCGGACTGATCGAAGCGTTGGTGACGCCGTCACCGTTGCCGACTTTCCTGCGGATCGGCATCGGAATCGTTGCCGAAACAGCCTTTTTGGCTTACATCGTCTATTTCGGCCGACGCGCCGCCCGGGCGGGGGAGACCGGCGATATCGCCGACGCGCCCGACGTTGTTCCGGTCGCTTGAATCGCGTCGAAAGGGAACTTATGACACGGGAACTGGCGAAAAGCGCTTAACTGGCCATTCGGCCAAGGAACTACAGCCGGCCGCGGGCTTTCATCACCAAGTAGCGGTCCGCCAGTGCGGGAGCGAGGTCGGCGGGCGGCGCGTCGACCACTTCCACACCGGCGCTGCGCAGCCGCGACGAAATCGCCCGCCGGTCGTTGCGGGAGCGTTCGGCCGCCGCCGCGTCATACACTGCGGCGGCGTCAGTACGCCCGACGGCAAGCTGGTCGACGCGCGGGTCGGCCACCGCAGCAACGATCACCCGGTGTTTGGCCGACAGCTGCGGCAATACCGGTAGCAAGCCTTCGTCGAGTGCGGTTGCGTTCAGGTCAGTCAGCAGCACCACCAAGCCATGGCGTGGGGCGCGGCTGGCAATTGCAGAAACAGCTGCGCGCCAATCTGTTTCAATAAGCGCCGGTTGCAACGGTGCCATCGCGTCGACCAGTTGCGCGAGCAGCTCGGTTCGCGACGCCCCGAAAACACCGGCCCGGGTGACCCGGTCGTGTGCGAGAAAGTCGACGTGGTCGCCGGCCCGCGACGCGAGCGCCGCCAGCAACAGCGCGGCATCCATTGACCAGTCCAGCCGGGGCCACCCACTAGGGTCGCCTGCGGTCGGGTCGACACCGACACGGCCCGCGGCAGTACGTCCGGTGTCGAGCACCACGACGACTCGCCGGTCGCGCTCGGGCCGCCAGGTGCGGACCACAACGTCGGCGCGACGCGCGGTAGCTCGCCAGTCGATCGAGCGGACGTCGTCGCCGACAACGTATTCCCGAAGCGAATCGAATTCGGTGCCCTGCCCGCGAGTCAAAGTGGGTAGCAGGCCATTGATTTCGCGCAGTTTGGCCAGCCGCGACGGCAAGTGCTTACGGGACAGGAACGGCGGCAGGACCCGAAGCTCCCCGGGTACCGGTCGCGAACTTTGCCGCCCGGAAAGGCCTAGCGGCCCGATTGATCGCGCGCTGACGACGGCCGACCGCTGATCGCCGCGGCGCACGGGTCGCAGCGAAGTGTCGACACGGTGCGTATGCCCGGCGGCGATGTCCACGGTGTGGAGCCGTGGCTGGGCGCGGGCACTTGGCGCCCAGGCGTCGCGCACCAGTCCACGAAACCGCCGGCGACCATCGTTTCGGATCAGCAGCCCGGCATTTACCAGTTCGCCCAGCCGGGCTGAGGGGTTCTGCATACGGGTGAACTGCAACGCACGGGGACTTGCCGCCAGCCGGGCATCGATGGCTACTGCTGCCCCGAGCGCAATCAGCAATACAACGAAAGACGTTGCCGGCCATGGCGACAGCGCGATCGGCAGCGCGCACGTCAGCGCCAGCAGCCCCGTGCGCCCGGTGACGATCACTAGCGTGGCACCGGG
>JAFAQO010000503.1 GCA_019246375.1 Mycobacterium sp.
AACCGCCGCGGCCCCAGGTCCACCAGATCAACTCCACTGAGCAGTACCGCCGTCGACTCGGCCAACAAGATCTGACCGCCATGCCCGGCGGCCATCACCCGCGCAGCACGATTGAGCACCGCGCCGAAGTAGTCCGCCCCCCGCAGCTCGGCTTCGCCGGTCGCGATGCCCATCCGCACCGGCAACTCCAGCGCCCGCTGCGCGGCCACCGCCGCATCCACCGCCGAGCGCGGCGAGGCGAACGCGGCACACACCCCGTCACCGGTGTGCTTGAACATGAAACCGCTGTGCGTCTCAATCGCAGAGCGCAGCACCTGATCATGTGCGGCGATAGCCATCCGCATGTTATCCGCATCCGCCTCCCACCGACGGGTCGAACCCTCCACATCGGTGAACAGAAACGTCACGACACCCATAGGTACACCCGCTCGCGGAGTGGACACACCCGCAGATTCTCACAACCGACACGCTCCTACCTCGGGGATCGGCGAAAACCGGGCCTCCGGACACCAACCCCCGAGCGAGGCGAAGAGCGCTACCCGCAAGCCGGATCGCAGCGGCGATAAGGCACATGTTGGCTGGCCAGCGGTATATCGCATGGGCCGAGGCGATGCCACGACGGGCTGTCCCGTCACTCACCCCCAACGAGCGAGCGGCCTCACGTGTTGGCGTTACCCGCCCGCCACTGCTCCCACGGGATGTTCCAGTCGCCGAGCCCATCAGTTCCGGACAGCGTCGGGCCGACTGTGTTGATGATCTGCACGACGTCGCCGCGCTTGCTGTGCTCGTAGAACCACACTGCGTTGCTGGGACTGACATTGACGCAGCCGTGGCTGGTGTTGGTGTAGCCCTGGGCCCCCACCGACCACGGCGCGGAGTGCACGAAGACCCCACTGTAGGAAATCTGCGTCGCCCAGTTGACGTCGGTGCGATATCCATTGGGTGAGTTGACCGGGACCCCATAGGTCGATGAGTCCATGATGATGTGCGTGTACCGTTCGCCGACCAGGTAGGTGCCGTTGGCGGTCGGGGTGCTGGCCTTGCCCATCGAGACCGGCATCGTCTGGACGACCTCGCCCTTGACCCGCACGGTCAACGTCTTGGTGTTGTCGTCGACGGTGGAGATGACCTCATCACCGATGGTGAAGTGCGTCTTCACGCTGTCCTGGCCGAAAACCCCGTCGCCCAGGTCGACACCGTAGGTGTTGACCGCGACGTCGATCGCCGTACCGGGCTTCCAGAACTCCTTGGGCCGCCATCGCACTTCCCGGTTGTTCAGCCAGTAGAACGCGCCCTTTACGGGCGGGTCGGTCTTCACCGCGATGGCCTTTTCTGCCGCGGCGCGGTTGGGGATGTTCTCGTCGAACCGGATCGCAACCGGCTGTCCGACACCGACCACCTCTCCGTCCTGCGGCACGACGTAGGGCATCGTCAGGTTCTTGGGTGACTGGGTCTGGAAGATTACCTGCCGGGTTGCGACCCCTCCCAGGCCACGCGCCTTGGCCGTCAACGTGTAACGCCTGTTGAAGCCGAGCGGCTCGGCGGTCGACCAACGCAGGCGGTCGGGGCTGAGTTGACCGTTGACCGACCGGCCGTTCTCGTTGACAAGGGTGACCTCGGCCAGCACACCGTACTCCGCGCTCACCGTTACCGGCGCGTCCACTGCGACGCCGACGGCGCCGTCTGCCACCGAGATGGTCAGCTTCGGAACCAGCAGATCGCTGTATGGGCTGGCCTTGTCGAAGATGACCTGCTCCGGTCCACCACCGCCACCGCTCCCGCAAGCACTGAGGCCCAACACGACCGCCGCAATGATCACTGCCGCCAACCACGATCGACGCCGACGCGCATGCGTCATCCAGCGACCTGCCACCTGAGCTAGCTCCCCGTCCGACCCGACAAACTTGTAAACTCGCCAGTAGTCTAAGGCCACGGGGCTGACTGCCTGTGCCGCTTGCGCGACGTCCGCTATGAGATTCGCCGCTGCGGCGCAGGGCCTGTTATTGTCGCGTGTCTGGCTAGGCGCCGTTAGCTCAGTTGGTAGAGCAGCTGACTCTTAATCAGCGGGTCCGGGGTTCGAAACCCTGACGGCGCACTTCAATCCCATTTTGGAGTCACAGCGGCTCAGGGCCGCCGCTTATTGCGTCGTCGAGCAGGTCGGCCTAGCAAGTGTGGTCATGGCCGGTGAGCAAAGGCACCTTGGCGATGAACTCGCAAACGGTCAATCCGCTGGTGGACGGCGGCCGGCGGAACCTCGGCCTAATTAGTGATTCCAGCCAGTTCATGTGCCACCGCATCGAATGCGCGCAGCGTGTCCAACATGTGCGGCCCATGAGAGTGCGGCTGGGTGGATAACTTGGCGGCGACCACCTCCGCGGCGCGGTTGACGTAGATCATCTGACCACACATGCCCAAGCACAACACGACGTTGCTGCCAGGGTAGGGGAACCACATTTGGTTGCGGTACATACCGCCGGGCAATTGGTTGTCGTCGGGGCTGGCGGCGAAAGCCTGACGCGAGTCGTCGCCGCCGTCGAGAGTGTCGGCGATCCACGCCGCCCGCACCACTTGCTGTCCTGTCAACGAGACACCGTCGCGCAATAACAGCGACCCGAACCGGATCATGTCGGTAAGACAGGCGTTGATGCCGCCGTCGAAAAGTCCGGTGCCGACCGTGTCTACGCCGATGGTGGCGTCGCATTGGGCGCCGATGCGGCTCCACAGCAGTTCCGACATCAGTTCGGGCATCCGCTGGCCGCCGGCGACCTCGCAGATCCAGCCGAGCACGTCGGTTTCACAGGAGCGATATTCGAACGGGCCGCCGTGAGCCGACTTCTGGCGCAAGGTCAGCAGGTAGTCGTACAGCGTGGAGGGAACGTCCGGATTGGTCTTGGTTTGCCATCCGATCGCCTGCTCGAGCACGTGTATCTCCGCGGTCGGGTCGAGGTAATTCTCTGAGAAGGCGATACCCGACCTCATGTCCAGCAGGTGGCGCACCGTCGCACCGGCGTAGCCGCAGTCCGCCAAGGCGGGAACGTATGCCGTGACCGGCGCGTCAAGCTCGATCGCGCCGGCCCCGTGCAGCGCGCCGACCACGGCTGCCACCAGCGACTTGCTCACCGAGAACAACAGGTGCCGGGTGTGGGCCCCCAGCCCGTCGAGATACTCCTCGGCCACCATCGACCCGCGGTAGGCGACGGCCCACCCGTCGGTAGCGGTGGCGGCCATCACCGCGCCCACGGTGGTGGCGGCCCCGTCGGTGCTGGCCACCGAGAACTCGGCCAGCGGAGCGATGGCTGGGGGCAACGTCGCGGCCGGCCCGGTCCCGCGCGAGATCACCGCGGTCGGCACGAAGTCTTCCACGTGCTGTAATGACCAGTGCGCGTACGGCGCCGACAGCCAGTTGCCCAGTGAGATGCCCGCCGGAACGCTGCTCACGCTCGTGCGACGAGCCGCGAGACGATCGGCGTGGCCGGCGCCAGGGGTGTTGAGGCGAACTTCGCCTTGAGGCCCTTGACCCAGCGCCGGCAGCGCTCGGTGAGTTGGTAGTCGTCGGTCTGCAGGTGCCCGCGGGTGACGAGCACGCCGAGTTGGGCGCCCTCGGCGCGTAAGTCGCCGGGCGCCGCGACCCGCATGTAGAAGGCCTCGGACCCGTCGAGCAGCGTGGCCCAGTCGTTGGCGGAGCGCGCAAAGGCGACTCGCCCGTCGTCGTCGATGCGATACACACCGGTGCGGGGTGTCGCGGTGAAGAGCTCGACATCCGGCGAGGTCTCCGAGAGGATCACCTGCCCCCAGACCTCGTCCTCGCCATAGCCCCGTTCCCAGCGCGAGTTGATCTCCTCGATGTCGAGCTCGTAGTCCACGTCCATGTACTCCAGCAGGTGGAAGAGGAACAGCGGCATATCGGCGTAGGCCTCCGTGGTCAAGTTCGTCATCGGGCTGGCACCGCTCAGGCGCGGGTTCACCTCGCCGAGGTAGAGCTCGACGGAGTCCAGGTCATGCAACAGGTCCACCTCGAAGTAACCGCGGTACCCCTCGCGGCTCAGGATGTCGCCCAGCTTTCGCACTATTTCTCGCGCGGCGTGTGTCTGTGCGGGCGGCAGCACTTCGCGCCAGACGTCATTTCCGCACCAGCCGCCCTTGCGCGGAGTCAGCTCCGGGTAACCGACAAGACTCGTCATCGCGGGGCCGATCACCGTGCCGTGGCGGGTCACGGCGCCCTCGATGCACACCTCGACATTGCGGATGCGCTTCATGACTTTGACTTCTTGACCGGCCAGGTCACCGGCGTGATCGTCCCAGTCGCGCTGACCGCGCACAAAGAACACCGCGCTGCCGGCGTCGCCATACGCGGCCACGACGACGAGGTCATCTCCCAGCCCGGCGTTTTGCGCGAGCGCCGACAGCTCGTCGTAGGAGTCGGCCCGCCCGATCACGTGAGGCACGCTGGTCACGCCCGCTTCGTCGGCCAGGCGCGTCATGACGAGCTTGGAGCCCAGGCGATGGCGCAGCTCGGCCGGCGGGTGCATGACCTCGAGCCCCGCCTCGTGCGCGAGGGCCTGGGTCTTCTCGTCAAGCATCACAAAGCAGGCCTTGCCGCCGGGCCCTCGTTGCTCGATGAACTCAAGTGTCTCGGGATCGCGTAGGAGGTGGTTGCACACGTCCCCCATGGACCCGAAATCAATGCGGTCGCGCCGCCGGGGCACGAACACCCGCGAATGTGCGCCCTCA
>JAFAQO010000545.1 GCA_019246375.1 Mycobacterium sp.
CGTGGCCGGGCCTAGGCGCCTACGGCGTCAGCAAGGCAGCGCTTGAGAGACTCGTGGATGCGTGGCGAGCCGAGCACCCGAATATCGGGTTCACGTGCCTCATCGTCGGGGAATGCCCGGGCGGCGAGGGCGACGGGGCGACGGGAATGAACATCGGCTGGGATCTCGAGCTCGCCAAGCAGGCCTACCCGCTGTGGTTATCGCGTGGCTGCATGCCCGGCAAGTTGATGCCTGTCGAGGACCTTGTCGAAGTCGTGCACACCATCCTGCACACCGATGCAGCGACGTCGATGCCGGTCGTCATTGCGAGAGGCGCACCCGCCAGCCCTGCAGCGTTTCCGGATTCCGTTCAGTCGTAGACGCGTACCAGTGTTGGAGTAGCTGCTGACGACGCGGCCTGCCTGAGGGAATGAATCGCCGCGCGCCGCGGTAGATCAACGTATGAAACTCAACGACGCCGCGCGTGAGCTCATCGGAAAGGGTGCCGACGCCACGCTGGTCACTTTGAATCGCGACGGTAGCCCCCAGGTGACCCTGGTCTGGGTCGCGCTGCAGTCGACGGCAGACGGAGATGAGCTGGTCAGCGCCCACCTTGCTGAACACAAGAAGGTGCGCAACATCCGCAACGACCCCCGCGTCGCCGTCACGATCGTGTCCCCCGAAGGTCCTGGCGAGGCGATGCGGCCCTACCTCGCCGTCAACGGAACCGCACGGATCGTTGAGGGCGGCGCACCTGAGCTTCTGAAGGAGCTCGCCCGGACGCTGCTTGCCCCGGGGGTGAAGTTCCCGCCGGACGGCGCACCGCCGGGATTTCTCACCCGCATCCGCATCGACAAGGTCGGCGGCATCGGGCCGTGGGCAGACTAGACTGAGTAACTCATGGCCATCCGGCGTGCCGTCCTCCTCATCGCCGATATCGGCGGATACACGCACTACATGAACTGGAACCGAATGCACCTGGCCCATGCGCAGCTGACGGTGGCGGCACTGCTGGAGTCAGTCATCAACGCCGGCAAAGGCCTCAAGCTGGCGAAGCTCGAGGGCGACGCCGCGTTCTTCTGGGCACCAGACGGCGACGCCAAAGCGCTTGTGTGCGATGGGCTTGCACGAATGCGTCAGTCGTTCCTCGCACGGCGGGAGCGGTTCGCGAAGGACAAGATCTGCGACTGCGCCAGCTGCGCGCAGCTGAAGAACCTTTCGCTCAAGTTCGTCGTTCACGAAGGCGAGGTAGCGGAGCAAAGGGTGAAGCGTCACGCCGAGCTCGCCGGCGTCGATGTCATCCTGGTGCACCGCATGCTGAAAAACCAGGTACCCGTGTTGGAATACGTGCTGATGACCGACCCGGTGGCACAGTGCCTCGACGAGCCGGTGCGCCAGCTTTGCACGCCGCTGACTTGCGACTTCGAGGGCATCGGACAAACGCCCACGTACTACATCGACCTCGCCACGTCCGAGGTGAGACCGACTGTGCCGGAGCCAGAGCCCAGCACTTCCGGCCGGCTCGGGACGAAGCTGAAGGTGGAGTTCAGCGCGTTGCCGTTCATGCTGGGCTTCAAGAAACCCGCTGCAGGTTTCCGCAACCTTGGCCGCGGCACTTTGGAGCCGGCCGAATGAGTCGGCGGCGCCGCTCCCAGCGCTGGGACGGGTGCTCGGTAGGGGCGATCTCGCCGACCAGCGTGCGGGCTGAGACGGGTTGCCGTGCAAGCCAACTGGTGGGCTGCCCGATTCAGTGAGCGTTCTGGCGAGCTTGCGTGCGTGATCTTTGGTGCGCGTCCCGAAGTTGACGTCGCGGTCTGGCTCCCACGCCGCTGGTGTACCGTTGAAGGGAGACATTTCGTCTTAGCGGTGATCGCGACCCGTCATCGTTTACGAAAGAATATCGGCTTACGATTCGATCCTCTGAGTAACAGCACAGTGCGCACGGGCCGGCCCGCTAACTTTGAAAGAAAAGGCTGCATGGAATTTTCGAGTTTGTTTTCTCACCCCGACGTGCCGGAATTCGTTCGCTCGGGTGACACCTCCACAGAACCAGTGGAGCACCCCGTTTTCTCAGACCGGCCCCAGCCGAATCTGCCGTGACGATGCGGTCGCCGTGAATGGCATGAGCGGGGCGCGGCGCTCGGCATGTCCGGTGCGAATCGCACTCGCCACCTCACTGGGCGGCGACATCGATGGGGCGTGGTGGCCGCGCGCCGCGTCGGTGGCAGGTGAGCTGCCGGCGCTTGTCGAGGCGTTGCATCGACCACTGGGCGAAATCTTGGACATCCGTGTCAACTGGTCCGCGACGGACCGGACTCCTGACCTGAGCTCGATGACTTCCTACGCCATGTCGATGCCGGGTTGGCGGCACGATCGGCAGCGTCTAATGATGATTTCCGGGCGTCGGGGTCGTGCGAAGCTGCTCGTTGTGCCATCCCTGACATCGTCGGCGTTGGCCCTGATGGTGTTGCGCCTGGCGGCCAGCATGCCCATTCCGGATGCGCAGCAACTCAGTGCGGCGTTCAAGACCGCCGACTGCGTGGTGCGCGCTGCGCAAGCCGAAAGTGCCTCATGGGCCGGTCGCACGCCGGACGGGCACGCCGCACAAAACCAGGCGAGACAGGCGTCGCACAGCGGACACGCGTCTTCCGACACCTAGACACACCGATGGGCTGGTGCGAGATCGCACCAGCCCACGGTTACGTGTGGTGAGCTAGACCGGGGTCACCCCGACTGCCTGGGGGCCTTTCTTACCTTGCTCAATGTCGAATTGGACACGCTGGTTTTCCTGCAGTGTCCGAAAGCCGCTCCCGCGGATTTCGGAATAGTGGACGAACACATCGTCAGCGCCGCCGTCAGGAGCGATGAAGCCAAAGCCTTTGTCGCCGTTGAACCATTTCACAGTTCCCTGTGTCATTTACTTAACTTCTCTCATTCAGAATGGACGTACCTAAAACGTCCGCCGTTATTGTAACACGTAGAATTGAAATTTAATTCAGCGCTCCGCGGCGGCCGCTCCGTGTGAATCTTCACCTGCGGTGCACGGCCGACGTTTTGAGGGTAACGCCGCTTAGGCAGCACCTCGGCAAGCTTGGCTACCCGTGGCAGCGCCCGGCCGGCGCTGAAACGCGCCGATCGCCACCTCGCGGGTCTTCCTTGAGTAATCGCGGGCTCTAGCGCCCGAGCTTCTCGCGGACGAGGTCGGTGAGGAACCGCCTGCCTGACACTGGTCGGAACGCGCGGGCTGCGTCGGTGAGCGCATCGCGAGATTCCGGACTGAGCTCGATGTCGGCGGCGGCGACGTTGAACTCGAGCTGCTCGACACTGGACGCCCCCGGGATGGCGACGACGCCCGGCAGGCTGATCAACCACGCCAGGGCCACCTGCGCCGGCTTGGCATCGACTTGTTTTGCGACGTCTCGCAATGTGTGCAACAGCGGCTCGATGCGGCGCAGGTTCTCGGTGCCGAACAGTGGGTTCATCGCGCGCACGCCACCGGGCCGGTTGCCCACGCCGTACTTGCCGCCCAGTAAGCCTTGCGCCAGCGGGCTGTAGGCGATCACGATCCGGTTCTCGCGCTCCGCGAACGGGACTAGGTCATCGAGCGCCTGGGGATGGGCGAGCGAGAAATGCACCTGGTTGCTGATCACCGGCCGGCCGAGCGCCGCATCGGCCTTCTGCCATCGGGAAAGCGAGTAGTTCGACACGCCGGCGGCGCCGATGTCGCCGCTGTCGAGCAGTTCGCGCATCCCCGGCATGATCACCGAATCGGGGACCACCGGGTTGGACTGGTGAATTTGGTAGAGCGGGATGCGATCCAGCTGCAGCCGTCGCGCACTGGCGCGCTCGCGCTGCTTGACCACCACGGGGAACGGCGCAATCGGCATGATCTTGCTGGCCACCGCCACCTCGGTCCGCTTGTCGCCGAGCGCTTCGCCGAGAATGCGCTCGCTTTTGCCCAACCCGTACACCTCGGCGGTATCGAACAGCGTGACTCCCAGGGAAAGTGCGCGCTGCACGATGTCTCGCGCCGCGCCCGAAGCGTACTGATCGCCGTAACCCCACTCGAATGAGCCGAATTGCCAGGTACCCAAACCGATTCGACTGACCCGCCCTACTCCGTCTACATCGAGATATTTCATCTGCCCCACGCTACTAACATGGGGCGACGCGGCAACGGCTAAAAGCCGAAAAGGCGAAGTGCTCGGCCACCAGCTGCGGCCCTAGGGTTAACCGTGTGGGATGACCGAGTTGGACAGCAGCACGCCGGTAACGATGGCGACCACGATCACTCCGAATGCCAGCGTCGGCCATATCCACATCGGCCGGCCGCGCGCGGCCGCAACGATGGTGCCCACGATCGCGACTATGCCCGCTGTCGCGATGCCACCCCAGGTCACGACGTAAGCCCAGTCGAGCGCCGCGAAGTTGCAGTTGTCGCCACACGAATCTGTGGCCATCGCGAAAAACAATGAGTACCAAAAGGACAGCAATCCGGCCACTCCAGCGAACACGAACATGACCGACGTGACCACGATGTCGATCGGCGAACGCCGAGTTGGCGCGTGAACCCGGGGGAGAGCCGGTGCGTCCGGGTACTGCGGCGGCGGGAAGTACGGGTCTTCTGGTGCCGTCATCCCCCAACTATGCCGCAGCGTCGGTGCTCCTCACGTGAAGCGATGAGGCGGGTGATGTCTAACATGTCCGTGGACAACACGGCTACCGGCAGGCGGGAGGCGTCTCATGGTCGAGCTTCAGGTCGAGCGGACGATCGCCGCATCTCCGGAACGGGTCTTTGACTGGCTCGCTGACCCGGCCGCTTTGACCGCCGCTCCGGCGGTCTTCAAGGCGCGCTGGGCGAAAGGCTCGTCGGGGCCTGGTGTGGGTGCGGTGCGGCAGGTGATCGGGTTAGGCACGTGGTTCCGCGAAGAGATCACGGCATATGACCGGCCGCACGCCTACTCATACCTCATCCTCCATTCAGTCCCGCCGTTTAAGCACGAGGGTGCCACGCTGACGTTCAATCCAACGGGCGATGGCACGCACGTCGAGTGGGTGACCCGCTATACCCATCCGGCGTACGCGGGAGGCAAGCTGTTCGAGCCGGTCAGTAGCCGACTGCTTCGCTCCAGCTTCCTCGCGATGCTCGCCGGCTGCGCGAAGGCACTGGAAAGCTAACGACGGAACGATCCATGGTTAGCGCTGATCGTGCCCGCTCGCGCGCGTTCGTCGTGACGGGCGCGGCATCAGGCATCGGGCTGGCCACCGCCCAGCGCCTGCTGGCCGAGGGCGGCACCGTCGTCGGCGCCGACCTCGCCTCCCCGCCAGACCTCGGCCCAAACTTCACGTTCGTGGGGGCCGATGTGACCGACGCAGACGCCGTCGCGGCGGTACTGGCCGCTGTGCCCGACCGTCTGGACGGGGTTGTCCATGCTGCCGGCGTGGCGGGCGGGGGGCCGGTCCATCTCCTTGACCGCTCCGAATGGGAACGGGTGATCGGCATCAACCTCACCGGTACGTTCCTGGTGGCCAAGGCGGCTCTGGCGAGGATGATCGACCAACCCCGGGTCGACGGTGAACGAGGCTCGATGGTCACCCTCGCCAGTATCGAGGGCCTCGAAGGCACGGCCGGCGGCAGCGTTTACAACGCCGCCAAGGGTGGCGTCGTGTTGCTGACCAAAAACATCGCGCTCGACTACGGCCCGAGCGGCATCCGGGCAAACGCCATCTGCCCCGGCTTCATCGAAACGCCGATGACCGACGACGTTTTCGGTCTGCCAGGCATGGAGGGTCCGAAAGCCTCGATGATCAAGGAGCATGCCCTGCAACGGATGGGCCGGCCGGAGGAGATCGCGGCCATGGCGGCGTTTCTGGTGTCTCCGGACGCCTCGTTCGTCACCGGTCAGGCCATTGCCGTCGACGGCGGCTACACGGCCGGTCGCGATCACGGCGTGGTTCAGCTCTTCGGTCTCCCGGAGTAACGGCGCATCGAGGTGATAGGAAAACACCCATGACGTCGACAACGAGTGGCCAGGTCGTTGCTTTGGCTCGGGCAATGCGGGAACTCGTGCGGTCCGAGGCCGCCGAATCCGAGCGGGCGCGCACGCTCACCAGCGCGATCGTCGATGAAATGTGGGCCACCGGCCTGATGTCGGCGTTCAGGCCGGTCGCAGCCGGCGGTGTAGAACCGTCGTTCGCCGAGATGATCGAGACGTGGATCGAAATGGCTTGGCAGGACGGCTCGTTCGGGTGGATCGGCATCGCGAACCTGCCGTCCACGTTCGCGGCCGCAACGTATCTCCCCGATGAGGGTTTCGCCGAGGTGTTCACCGCCCACGACAACCGGGTCACGATGGGCGGTCAGTTCTTCCCCAACGGGCAGGGGACCGCCGTAGCGGGCGGCTACCGGTTGAGCGGATCGTGGAGTTTCGGCTCAGGGATCGGGCATTCGCAGTACATCGCTGCCGGGTTCTTCCCGATGGACAACGGCGAGATGCGCTGGGTCAGCGAAGGCATCCCCGACATGCACGTGGCCGTGGTCCCGCGGGACGACATCAAATTCAACGACGGCTGGTTCGTCCAGGGGCTCAAGGGCACCGGGTCCTACGACTACAGCGCCGAGGATGTGTTCGTGCCCCAGGCGCGGACCTTTCAACTGTTCCAGCGCGAGCCGCACCGGGGCACGTCGGCGGTCACCCGTATGGGGCTGATGTCGGTGACGGCCGCCGGTCACGCGTCGTGGGCCCTCGGCGTCGCCAAGAGCATGCTCGACGATGTCGCGGAATTGGCGGCGACGAAATATCGGATGAGTGACATGGCGGCATTGGCCACTCGTCCGACGTTCCAGAAAGGGCTCGCGCATCACGTCGCGGCGTGGCGCGCCGCCCGTCTGCTGGTGCTGGACGCGTTCACCACAGCCGAGGCAGTCGTTGCCTCCGGCGGAGAACTGACCCCGACCTTGCGGGCAGACATGCGGGTGGCCGCCGTCTTCGCCACCGATACCGCCCGTAGCTGCGCGGAATGGGCTCATCTGGTCGCCGGAACCAGCGCAATCCGCGAGGGCAGTCGCTTCGAACGCGCATTTCGCGACATGTACACCGGGACCCAGCACGCCTTCATCAGCGAGAAGGTCGCGATCGACGCGGCACAGGTTTGGCTCGGCATCATCGATGACCAGTTCGGGCTCTGAGCAGGCAATATCCCGAAAATCGGTGCTATTCCCTTCGCGTGTCGGAATGAGCGCGGGTAGGGTCCACACTGTGTGTGGAGCCACCGGCGAGGTGCGACTCGACGGCCGGGTCCCCGATGTAGCGGCGGTATCAGCGATGGCTGCCGTGATGGCGCCACGGGGGCCTGACGCCGCGGGCGCCTGGTCACAAGGCCGGGTCGCCCTCGGTCATCGTCGCCTGAAGATCATCGACCTGACCGAAGCCGGCGCCCAACCGATGGTCGACGCCGAGTTGGGCCTGACAATCGCCTGGAACGGCTGCATCTACAACTACAAGGAGCTACGCCGCGAGCTCACTGCTCACGGCTACCGGTTTTTCTCGCACAGCGACACCGAGGTTCTGCTCAAGGCCTACCACCGCTGGGGCGACGACTTCGTCAGCCGCCTCAAAGGCATGTTCGCGTTCGCCATCGTTGAACGCGATAGCGGACGGGTGTTGCTCGGCCGGGACAGGCTCGGTATCAAACCTCTCTATCTGACCGAGGACAGTCACCGCATCCGGTTCGCGTCGGCGCTGCCGGCGTTGCTGGCCGGCGGCGGCGTCGACACCCGGATTGACGCGAAAGCGCTGCACCACTACATGACGTTTCACTCTGTGGTGCCCGCGCCGGCCACCATCCTGCGCGGCGTGCGCAAGGTCCCGCCCGCGTCGCTCATTGCCATCGAGCCCGACGGCCGGCGCACCACCAGCACCTACTGGACGCCCGACTTCACCAGGCAAAATGACCGTTCCGACTGGTCCGAACGCGACTGGGAAGACGCCGTGCTGTCCGCGCTGCGAGTCGCGGTCGAGCGCAGGCTGGTCGCTGACGTGCCCGTCGGCTGTCTGCTGTCCGGCGGCGTCGACTCCAGCCTGATCGTCGGCCTGCTCGCCGAGGCCGGCCAACACGGGCTGTCCACCTTCTCCATCGGTTTCGAGTCCGCTGGTGGCGTCGAGGGCGACGAGTTCCGCTGGTCGGACATCATCGCCGAACGCTTCGACACCAACCACCACCAGATTCGGATCGGAACGGACCGGATGCTTCCCGCGCTGGACGGGGCGATCGGCGCGATGAGTGAGCCGATGGTCAGCCACGACTGCGTCGCCTTCTACCTGCTCAGCCAGGAAGTCTCGCGCCACGTCAAGGTCGTGCAGTCGGGTCAGGGCGCCGACGAGGTGTTCGCCGGTTACCACTGGTACCCGCCGCTGGGTTCGCCGGCCGCCGCCACCCTCGAGGGTGCGGTTGCCGAATATCGCGGCGCCTTCTTCGATCGCGACGCGGTGGGTGTCAAGGATCTATTGGGACCGGCCTACTTCGCTCAGGGCGACCCCAGTGGGCTCTTCGTCACCGAACACTTCGCCCGTGCCGGCGCCGAAACCGGTATCGACCGTGCGCTGCGGCTCGACACGACGGTGATGCTGGTGGACGACCCGGTGAAGCGCGTAGACAACATGACCATGGCCTGGGGATTGGAGGGCCGGGTTCCGTTTCTCGATCATGATTTGGTTGAGCTGGCCGCGACCTGCCCCCCGGAGTTGAAGATCGCGCACGATGGCAAAGGCGTCCTCAAAGAAGCAGCGCGGCGGGTGATCCCATCCGAGGTCATCGATCGGCCCAAGGGTTATTTCCCGGTTCCCGCACTGACCCACCTGGAAGGGCCCTACCTCGACATGGTCCGCGATGCTCTCTACGCGCCGGTCGCCAAGGAGCGCGGGCTATTTGACATGGAAGCGGTCGACGCCCTGCTCGCCGACCCCAACGGCAAGCTGACCCCACTGCGCGGCAATGAACTCTGGCAGATTGGGTTGCTCGAGCTGTGGCTGCAGCGCCACGGTGTGACGGGGCCGGCGGCATGACCGCTATCAATCCTTCGGACGACCACACCGAGGCGATCACGCTCGGTCTGCACGACGCCTCGCCGCCCGAGCTGGTGAAGGCGATGGCCGAGGACGTCGAACTTGAATTAGGCTGGGGCCGACTCATTTTCGGTCAGACCTTCGCCGATGCCCGCAAGCTGACCGAAACACTGCGACGGGAAGGACCCGGGCGGCGCGACATCTGTATCTATGCCCGCGAGTCCCACGTGGTGGTCGCCGGAGCACCCAGTGAGCTCTTCATCGATCCCAGCCATACCTATCGGCTGCGCTTCACCGAATCTGACGAGAAACACTCGATACCGTCACCGGTCGGCGTGACCGTGCGCACGCTGGAGAAGCCCGCCGACGCCGACGCCATGAACCGCGTTTATGTGCGCTGCGGAATGGTGCCGGCCCCGGTTGACGTGATCTGGGACAACCATCTGCATGCAGAGGCGGTGAAATACCTCGTCGCGGTGCGTGACGAGGACGAGGTTGTGGTCGGCACCGTGACCGGTGTGGACCATGAAGTGCTGTTCTCCGATCCGGAGCAAGGGTCGAGCCTGTGGACGCTCGCAGTCGATCCGGCTGCGGCAGTACCCGGCGTCGGCGAAGCCCTGACCCGGGTATTGGCTGAGTACTTCCGTAGTAAGGGTCGCGCCTACATGGACCTGTCGGTAGCGCACGACAACGCCGCGGCGATAGGCCTCGACGAGAAGCTGGGTTTCCGCCGCGTTCCGGTGCTGGCGATCAAGCGGAAGAACGCGATCAACGAACCGCTGTTCACCACGCCCCCGGAGACGGTCGATGACCTCAATCCCTACGCGAGGATCATCGCCGACGAGGCGTTGCGCCGTGGGATTTGGGTCGAGGTCCTGGATGCGGAGACCGGCGAGATGCGACTCACCTATGGTGGTCGCAGCATCATCACCCGTGAGTCGCTGTCCGAATTCACCTCGGCGGTCGCAATGTGTCGTTGCGACGACAAGCGTTTGACCCGGCGCCTTGTCGCTGAGGCAGGCATCACCGTGCCTCGCGCCCGCTTGGCGACCTTCGACAAAGGCGACTACGACTTCCTGACCGAGGTCGGGGAGGTCGTCGTCAAACCGACTCGCGGAGAACAAGGTAAGGGCATCACCGTCGGCGTTACTGTCGAAAACGGTCCCGAGGAGCTTGCTACCGCCCTGACGCGAGCGCGTGAGCAGCACCCGGAGGTGCTGATCGAGCAGCGGGTGACCGGCGATGACCTTCGGTTGGTCGTGATCGACGGCAAGGTCGTGGCCGCCGCGCTGCGGATGCCCCCCGAAATCATCGGCACGGGGGAGCACACCATCCGCGACCTGATTACGGCCGAGAGCCGACGGCGCTCTGTGGCCACCGGTGGCGAGTCCCGCATCCCGCTCGACGACGTCACCCTGGCGACGGTCGCCGATGCCGGCTGGACGCTGGATGACGTGCTGCCCCGAGACACTCGGCTTCGCGTGCGCCGGACAGCCAACCTGCATCAGGGCGGCACGATCCACGATGTCACCGCTCAGGTCAACCCGGAACTGTCTCGGGTTGCGGTGGCGGCGGCTGAGGCGATCGGTATCCCGGTTACCGGCATCGACCTACTTGTGCCCGACGTCACTGGCGCTGAGTATGCCTTCATTGAAGCCAACGAGCGTCCAGGGCTGGCCAATCACGAGCCTCAACCCACGGCCCCGGCTTTCCTCGACTTCTTGTTCCCCGGTCAGCATGGCCTACCGCCGGCCTGGACGCCTGAGGAGTCGCAGCTCGATCGTCGCTGATAGCTCGGCGTAGTCGGCCTCGCGCCGAGTGTGCGGACTATGGTCGAGGAATTGCGCTGTTGGCGTATATAACTCGCACACTCGGCGAACAGTTAGTCGGGACCGCGAGCAACGGGGCGGGCCGGATCCGAACTCCACTCGGACCACGAGCCGGGAAACAGCGCTGCGTGGCAGCCTACCGTGGCAAGCGCCGCGACCGTCACGGTGGCGGTGACGCCCGAGCCGCAGTACGCACCGACGCGCCCATCGAGATCGATGCCGCGGTCGGACACCAGTTGGGTGAGTGCGCTATCGCCGACAAACGTTCCGTCGCTTGCCAATAGGGCGGTGCTCGGGAGGTTCTTGGCCCCGGGGATATGACCGGCAACCGGATCGACCGGCTCGACATCGCCGCGGAAGCGTTCGGGTGCGCGCGCATCGAGCAGCGTGATGCCTCCGGCGCCGGATCGCTGCGCCGTCAAAGTAGGCCGGTTTC
>JAFAQO010000574.1 GCA_019246375.1 Mycobacterium sp.
CCTGCGGTGGCTGCGGGCGCCGACGCGGTTCTGGCGGCCAGTATCTTTCATTTCCGGGAGTTGACGATCGGGCAAGTGAAGGCAGCGATGGCTGCAGCAGGGATCAGCGTGCGATGACACTTGATCCAGACATCGCGGCGCGGCTCAAACGCAACGCCGACGGACTGTTCACCGCCGTTGTGCAGGAGCGCGGCAGCCGAGACGTGCTGATGGTCGCTTGGATGGACGACGAGGCATTGGCGCGCACCCTGAAAACGCGTGAGGCGACGTACTTTTCCCGCTCCCGTGGCGAGCAGTGGGTCAAAGGCGCAACCTCAGGCCACACCCAGCATGTGCATTCGGTGCGGCTGGACTGCGACGGCGACGCTGTGCTGCTGGAGGTCGACCAGGTCGGCGGCGCTTGCCACACCGGCGATCACAGCTGTTTCGACGCCGACCTGCTACTGGGTTGGGACGACTGAGCGACGCACCCTGGGGAGCGCCGCGGCGGTTGGTCATACCCTTCAATTAGGATCGAACCTATGTTCGATAGCACTCCACCCAGTGATGCAGCGTTAAAAGCTGCTGATGACGCGACGGTGGTGGCGGCGATCGCAGGTTGGGCACGGCTCGAAGCTGCCGCCTCAGCGCGCCGACTGGCTGCTATCGCCGAACTGGTGGACCGTCGGATCAAAGGCGGCTCGCCTGACTATGCGCGGTGGTCGTGCGATAACTGGGACGCGATGGCTGCTGAAGTTAGTGCGGCGCAAGGTGTTAGCCATGGTATAGCGTCGGGTCAGATGTATCTGAGTATCGCGTTGCGCGACCGGCTACCCAAAGTTGGCGCGCTGTTTGCCGACGGCATGATCAGTGCCCGACTAGCGGCGGTCATCGTGTGGCACACCGATCTCATTAAAGACGCCGAAGCGTTGCGGCTGGTCGATAAGACGCTGGCCGAGGATGCCGTGCGGTTTGGGCCGCTGTCCGTGAACAAGACCGCGCAAGCCATCGAGGCGGTTGTGGATCGCTACGACCCGGCGGCGCTACGCCGCACCCGAGCGTCTGCACGTAGCCGTGAGGTAGTAGTCGACTCCGCCGACGAGTCAGGCACCGCAGCATTCTGGGGCCGGCTGTATGCCACCGACGCCGCGGTTTTGGATCGGCGGTTGATGCAGATGGCCCACGACGTGTGCGACGACGACCCGCGCACTATCGCACAGCGCCGTGCTGACGCGTTGGCAGCGCTGGCCGGCGGGGCCGACCGACTTGCATGCGCATGTGCGAACACCGATTGCCGTGCCGGTGCTGAAGGCACCGAACGGTCATCAGGCGTGGTCATCCATGTCGTCGCCGAAGCATCGGCGTTGAGCGGTCAGCCCGACCCACACATGTCGGGTGAGCCCAAGCGGCGACCGGTCACACCCAAAACGCCACTGCACGAGGCCCTCGCGCCCGACCCCGAACCGGATCCTCCGATGGGAACGGCGCCCAAGCCGCCGGTCGCGCTAATCAACAGCGGCGGGGCAATACCCACGCCACTGTTGGCTGAGCTGATTCAAGGGGGTGCGAAGATCCGGCCGGTGCGGCATCCCGGCGAAACGGCGGGACCCGAACCCGGCTACCGCCCGTCGGCCGCACTCGAGCGGTTCGTTCGGTGCCGCGATCTGACGTGTCGATTCCCGAATTGCGACCGGCCCGCTGAATTTTGCGATGTCGATCACACGGTGCCCTACCCGCTCGGGCCCACTCATCCGTCCAATCTCAAGTGCCTATGTCGAAAACATCACCTGCTCAAGACATTCTGGGCAGGACCCAACGGTTGGCGCGATGAGCAGCTCCCTGACGGCACGGTGATCTGGACATCACCCGCTGGGCAGAAATACACCACTCACCCGGGAAGTCGTCTCCTGTTTCCCACCCTTTGCCTACCCACCGGCGAATTGCCTGCTGTGTCAAGGATGGATCGGCGGCGCGGCGATCGCGGCGTGATAATGCCCAGACGCCGCCGAACTCGAGAGCAAGACCGTGTCTACCGCATCGACGCCGAACGCGCACTCAATGCCACCCACGTCGCCGAACGCAACAAACCCCCACCGTTCTGAGGCGTTCAGATCCTTTGTGCGAGCGCCCAGCCTCCTGTCGGGGTGCACAGCGCGATGCAGCACCCAGGCCAGCGGGATCGTCATCATCAGCGTCACCACAAAAAGCTCCGTCATCGAGCCGGTGAAGGCCGGCAGGCGTAACACTGACTCGGTCGTGATCGCCATCATGATCACGTGGATCAGAAAGATTTCGTAGGAAATCTCGCCTAGCCACACCATCGGTCTGCTGCTGAGCATGCGCGCATACCAGCCGCGGTCGTACAGCGCTAGCGGTGCCACCACGAGCGTGGCGATGATCGCGTAGAACACGGCCTTAGCCAGCGGCTCCCACACCTTGACCGGCGACATGCCCACCTCACCAGCGATCGGAGTGGACACGATCAGGTAGCTGACCAGCGCCAGCGGAATCACCGCGAACGCATAACAACGCGCCCCCATGGCCTGCAGCACCGCCAACGCCATTCCACCGGCAAAGCACCCCAGGTAGGCAGGCAACCACATGCCGGCCGCACTCGGTAACCAGTCGGAGGTGTGCAGCACGATCAGCCAAGCCGGGCTAAGCGCGGCCAGCGCGGCCAAGCCGGCGAGCAGCAGTCCGGGTCGCCAGCTGCGACGGCACAACACGGCCAGTAGCAAGTAGGACAGCAGCGGCAGCGCCGCGTAGAACGCGACCTCCACCGCCAGGCTCCACATCTGTGTCAGGCCCTGATGCTGGTAGGTGAGCATGTAGTTACCGGTGTAGATCTGCGTCAGTGTGAGGTAACGAAACAAACCTATCCACGTCTGTCCGGGATTTGGGCCGTCTGGACGGAGCTGATAGAGGAGGTAGGCGAGCAACACGATCACGACGTAGGCCGGCATGATGCGCCGCACCCGGCGCAACATATAGCGGCGCACCCGAGGCGGCGCGGACCCGTTGGCGGCCGCCTTCACCCACGGGCTGAACAACAGGAAACCTGACAACACGAAGAAGATCGGTACACCGATCTCCAGGCGGGAATACAACAGCCCGACATAGCCGTGGGTCTCCTTGCCTGTGCCGTATGCCGCGTGGGTGGCCACCACCAGCAGGGCGGCCACGGCGCGGATCCCGGTAAGCGATCGCACCCGATTCACCGTCGACACCCGCTTGAGGTCGCCCGGATCTATTTCGGTCGACAACGCCACCACGGTCTGCGTCGGTTCGTTGTCTTGTCGGCGGCGGGTTGCCGAGTGATCCACGACACCGCCGCTATTTGCGATGCGGCCCCCACACACATCAATTGACGGGCCGACCAGCATTCCACGAAGGGTAGCGAAAGATTAGGTCGCCTTAGCTAAACATTTGCTGAGACGAGCTTGTGGGTTCTTCCGGGTCCTCTACGTCGACACGCAGCGGATCAGGGGGCGGTGGACTCGATTTCGCGTAAGCGCTTGAGCGTGAGTCTTGCAGCCCGCATCGATAAAGCTGGCGACAGGCGGTCCAGGTACCACCATGCCTTCCACCATGCCGGCACCACAATGATCGCGTCTCCACGCAACACCCCACGAAGGGCACGCTCGACGAACATTTCGGGCGCCATTGGCCGCAATGGCTCCCAAAATTTGAGTAGTTTCTCGTCGCTGAGGCCGGTCATTGTCATTCGTCCGTACTTGCCGCCGGTGAGGATCGGGGTCCGGATAGCGCCTGGACAAAGCACCGACACCTTTACGCCGTGGCGCTCGGCCTCCAGCCGCAACGCCTTCGAGAGCGCGACGACGGCGTGTTTTGTGGCGGTGTAGCTCGCACTGCCCGGACTGGCAATAAGACCGGCCATGGAGGCTGTGTTGACTATGTGGCCGGAGTGCTGCCGGATCATGATCGGATAGACCGCTTGGATACCGTGTGCCACACCGCGCAGGTTCACGTCGAAGACGTCGTTCCAGTCATCGAGCGTGTATGAGTCGACCTCACCGCCGACCCCGATGCCGGCATTGTTGAACAGGTAGTCGATCCGTCCGGATTGCTGCACCACCTCGGCGACGGCGCGCTCGAAGGATGGATAGCTGCGCACATCGAGCTCGATCGCGTACGCCTTCGCGCCACCACTGCTCAGGCGTTGCGCCAGCTCCTGCGCCGGGCCGATCTGACGATCGGCGATCCAAACCTCGCCGCCCCCTTCGACCAACTTCGTCGTCAACGCGGCGCCGATGCCGGACGCGCCGCCGGTAACGAATGCGATCTTCCCCGACACGCTCGATGCCATTAGGGAAGGGTAATCGCTCGCCTCGCAGGTCATCAGAGGGCGTTCGTCGTCGACCGAATCACCGAAGCCGGCCTGAACGAAGGGCTCGACGAAGTCCAGGGCCGACAGACCAGCGGGGACGCAGCGGCCAAGAAGCTCGTCGCCCTCGATCGCATCGCCAGACCAGTCGGGCAGCCACCGAGCCAACCAACCTTGGCATCCCAGTCGTCGCCGACTCATCACCCACGGTTTCGAACCTTCGCGCAGGAGACAAGAAATGACACAGCATGACCCGCGGGAACAGAGCAGCGGTAACTCTCAGTCCGACTTTAAGGTGACCGCCGGGAAGTGCCCCTACCTGGCGAGCAGCTTGGCGACCCGGGCGGCAACGGGGATCCGCCGGGCCAGCAGCACGCCGCCGACAGCGAAATCACGGGGCCGGTAACGGTGGAACCGCACATTGACCGCGTCTATGTCCTCGACATCGAGCAGCCGGGCCAGTACGTCAGTGAGCTCGCGGGCGATGACCTTCTGACGGCGCAGCGACAACCCCCAGTCGCTGAACTCCACTGTGACATCCCGCGCGCCGCTGTCGGCCATCATGGTCCCACCGATGGCTAACCCGTCCGGATCGTAGGGGGCGAAGTCGACAGTTGTCCGCGCCCGCATGTCCTCTGCGGTCGGACGACCACGGCCCGGCGGCGGAGTCAGCAGCCGCACCACCAGGTCGGTCAGTTCGGCGGCGAGGCGGCGCCGGTGCTCGGCATCAACTGGCGGGCTAGTCAGACGCAGGTACGGCATGCCTCCCATATATAACAGCCCTCGACCAGATCACTGATGTCAGCTATAACACCGGGTTACGGCACGCCGGATTGGTCCATTTGGTCGACCGGATCCTCGACCGGCTTTAGGCGCCGGGAGTCAACCGGATGGCAGCCAGATTGAGCCGGCCGACCGCGTCGGTGAAATCCTCGAGCGCCGGTATCTGCCGATCACGGAACTTCAGTCCCATTGTGCGCTGTGGAAGCCTGGCGCCGTACGACTCTAGGGAGCGACGGTAGAGATCTGCGACGATCGCACTGTCTTCGATGAGCTCGCCGCGCATTGTCGTGGTCTTGCCCGCGTGCAGGACCCGGGCGGACGCGCCTCCGCGGAAGTTGTGCTTCCACCGCGCGTTGGTCAGCGCATAGAGATCTTTGTCGATCCGGTGGGCACTGAACGGGATTGAATATTGCCTGGCTGTCTTTCGTCCCGTGAAGCTCAATACCATCAGTTTCTTGCGGGCCACGCCCTTGAAGGGAGTGCGCAGCAGCAACCGCACGATGGGGTTGACAACACGGAGCAGCGCCGCGGGGTAGTGCGCCTCCGTGATCGCGGGTGGCTGTTCTGCCATCACAACACCGTAGAAC